>NZ_WQQD01000016.1:0-203162 GCF_018785605.1 Blautia sp. MCC270 | reverse complement strand
ATCATCAGCTCAAACAGAATGCAGGCGGATTGTTGGGATTGTTAATAAACATGAAATTGCTCTGGCAGAAAAAGAGAACAGAGATCCGAATTTAATGGATGTTCATCCTCATATTTTCCGTCATACTTTTGTAACAAGATGCATTCAATCGGGAATGGATGCCGCTACAGTAAAGAAAATAGCTGGACACTCTGATGAAAAAATGACTAATTATTATACACACATTGAAGAAGAACATATAGATGACGAATACGAACTGTATATTCAAAAATACGGAACAGAAACCTGATTTTGCAAATGGAGATAAAATTTTAAAGAGAGGTTTAAATACTTGAGTATAGACAAAAACACTAACGAGGGAAAAAACTATCGTAATAATGTGGTCAAATCAACATTTGGGACTTCTAAAAGCCGCATAAACACTGGGTTTCCGGCTGATACCAGTACATTATCACCGATGATGAAAGAATACGTAAAGACCAAAGAAGAATACAGCGACTGTATCCTTTTTTACCGTCTGGGCGATTTTTATGAAATGTTCTTTGATGATGCGCTGACTGCATCCAAGGAACTGGAGATCACACTTACAGGAAAAGACTGCGGATTGGAAGAGAGAGCGCCCATGTGTGGCGTTCCTTTTCATGCTGCGGAAACTTATATCAACCGATTGATAGAAAAAGGTTATAAAGTTGCCATCTGTGAACAGGTAGAAGATCCGAAAAAAGCCAAGGGTCTTGTAAAACGTGAAGTTGTTCGTATTGTCACACCGGGAACCACACTGGATGCCATGTCACTGGACGAATCCAAAAACAATTATCTGATGTCCATTGTCTCCATCGGAGATCATTTTGGCTGTGCTATTGCAGATATCACAACCGGTGACTGCTTTCTTACAGAGCTGGATAAGCCTCAGAAACTTCTGGATGAGATCAATAAATTCACACCTGCAGAGATCATCTGCAACGATGCGTTTCTTTTAAGTGGTGTGGATGTGGAGGATCTGAAAGGACGTCTTGGAATCTGCGTATTCGCCCTGGATCCCTGGTACTTTGACGATCAGCTGTGTCAGAAAACTCTAAAAGAACATTTCCATGTGGGAAATCTGGAGGGGTTAGGAATTGGTGACTACGACAGCGGGATCATCGCTTCCGGTGCTCTGTTCCTGTATCTGAAAGAAACACAGAAAACAGCACTTTCCCATATGGCAAGTATCCGCCCTTACTCTGCCGAGAAATACATGCTTATCGACAGCTCCAGCCGTCGTAATCTGGAGCTTGTGGAAACCATGCGCGAAAAACAGAAAAGAGGTTCTCTTCTCTGGGTACTGGACAAGACCAAAACAGCTATGGGAGCCAGAACACTTCGGTCTTATGTGGAACAGCCTCTGATCGATGCAGAGGAAATCGAAAAGAGACTGGGTGCTCTGGAAGAACTGAATGAAAAACCCATGGAACGGGATGAGATCCGGGAATATTTAAACCCGATCTATGATCTGGAACGTCTGATCAGCCGTATCAGTTACAAATCCGCTAATCCGAGAGATCTGGTTTCTTTTGCCTCTTCTCTGGAAATGCTTCCTTATATAAAACAGGTCCTGGCAGAATTCAAATCTCCACTGCTTACTAAGATCAACGAAGATATGGATCCTCTGACAGACATTACCTCGCTGATCCGGAACTCTATCACCGATGATCCGCCTCTTGCCCAGAAAGACGGTGGCATTATCCGGGAAGGATATAATGAAGATGTAGATAAATTCCGCCGTTCCCGGACAGATGGAAAGAAATGGCTTTCTGAGCTGGAGGCAAGAGAGAGGGAACGTACCGGTATCAAAAGCCTGAAGATCAAGTACAATCGTGTATTTGGTTATTCTCTGGAAGTTACCAATACTTTCAAAGATCTTGTGCCGGAGGATTATATCCGCAAACAGACCCTTACCAATGCAGAGCGTTATATCACTCAGGAACTGAAAGATCTGGAAGATCTGATCCTTGGAGCTGAGGATAAGCTTTATGCGCTGGAATTTGAACTGTTTTCCAGTATCCGTGATCAGGTTGGAGCGGAAGTTGTCCGTATCCAGCGCACTGCAAAAGCAGTGGCTGCACTGGATGTTTTCGCTTCTCTTGCACTGGTTGCCCAGAGGAATAATTTCGTCCGGCCAAAGATCAATGAGACAGGCCTCATTGATATCCGAAACGGCCGTCATCCGGTTGTGGAGCAGATGATCGAAAATGATATGTTCATTCCAAACGATACGTATCTTGACAACCACAAAAAACGGATCTCCATTATCACAGGACCAAACATGGCCGGAAAATCCACATATATGCGCCAGACAGCCCTGATCGTACTGATGGCACAGATCGGAAGCTTTGTTCCGGCAGACAGTGCAAACATCGGTGTGGTTGACCGGATTTTCACCCGTGTGGGAGCATCCGATGACCTTGCAAGCGGACAGAGTACCTTTATGGTGGAGATGACAGAGGTTGCCAACATTCTTCGTAATGCCACTTCCCGAAGTCTTCTAATCCTGGATGAAATCGGACGTGGAACCAGTACCTTTGACGGCCTTTCCATTGCCTGGGCAGTGATCGAACACATCAGCAACACCAAACTCTGCGGCGCCAAGACCTTATTTGCGACCCATTATCATGAGCTTACCGAACTGGAAGGCAAGCTTTCCGGTGTCAACAACTACTGTATCGCTGTCAAGGAAAAAGGCGACGATATCGTATTCCTGCGTAAGATCGTAAAAGGCGGAGCAGATAAAAGCTATGGTATCCAGGTAGCCAAGCTTGCCGGTGTTCCGGATTCCGTGATCCAGCGTGCCAAGGAGCTGGTAGAGGAGCTCAGTGATGCAGATATCACTGCAGCTGTAAAAGATCTGACTGCTCCAAAGAAAAAGCAGAAGATCACCTATGATCAGTTAGATATGGCACAGATGTCACTGTTTGACACGGTACAGGACAATGATATCATTGAAGAGATCAAAAACCTGGAGATCGGAAATCTGACACCAATGGAAGCTTTGAATATTCTCTATAACCTGCAGAACAAAATTAAGAACCGGTGGTGATCCTTTTGAGAAAAATTGCAGTTTTAGACCAGAATACCATTGATAAGATCGCAGCAGGAGAGGTCGTAGAGCGCCCCTCCTCTGTTGTAAAAGAGCTTGTGGAAAATGCCATTGACGCAGGTGCTACCGCTATTACTGTAGAGATCACAGACGGCGGAAAAAAGCTGATCCGTATCACGGACAATGGCTCCGGAATGGATGCAGAGCAGGTTCCGCTTGCTTTTCTCCGCCATGCCACAAGTAAAATTGAAAAAGTAGAAGACCTGACCCACATTGCCTCTCTTGGCTTCCGTGGTGAAGCACTTTCCAGTATTGCCGCCGTCTCCCAGGTGGAGCTGATCACAAAGACTCCTTCCGGGATCAGCGGTACCCGCTATGTGATCGAAGGTGGAAAAGAACAGTCTTTGGAGGAGATGGGCGCACCGGAGGGAACCACCTTCCTGATCCGGAACCTTTTTTACAACACACCTGCAAGAAGCAAATTTCTGAAATCCGACATGACAGAAGCCGGTTACATCAATACGCTGATGGAACAGCTGGCGCTTTCCCATCCGGAAATTTCCTTTAAATATATCCAGAATCGTCAGGTGAAACTTTCCAGTTCCGGAAATTACAGCGTAAAGGATGTGATCTACAGCGTTTACGGACGGGAGATCGCCAAAGCACTTCTGGAAGTCTCCTATGAAAATGATTTTATGAAGATCGAAGGCTTTGTGGGAAAACCGGAGATTTCCAGAGGAAACCGCACTTTTGAGAATTATTATATCAATGGCCGGTATGTAAAAAACAAGATCATTACCAAGGCTATTGAGGATGGGTATAAAGGACTGGTCATGCAGCATAAATTTCCATTTGTTTCCCTTCGGATCGAAATGGATGGTAATGACCTGGACGTTAATGTACATCCGGCAAAAAGAGAAGTGCGTTTTGCCAGAGAAACCGAAGTTTATACGGCTATCTATGAAACTGTTCGTAAGGTACTGACTCACAGAGAACTAATCCCGCAGGTATCTGTGGGAAAAGACGAACCGACATCTCACAACGAGCAGATGAAGCCAGGAAATGTTCCGGAACCTTTCGAGGTAAAAAGACGGCAGGAGATGTACGGACACCAGAACCGGACGGCGAATATAGCTTCCCATATTGCACCGACAGCTTCTGAAGTACGTACAGCGCCGGTTTCATCGATACCTTATAATAAGTTGACAAATAGTACAGCCTCCTATGGCTCAGCTGAAACAGCTCACAGTTCTTCAGATTCTTTTACAGATAAATACAGGCATATGGGTTCTCTGCGGGAAAATCCCGTATATAGATCTCAGCCCTTTACAAAAGAAGAAGAGGAAATGTTTTCCGGCACACTGAAGGACGGAAAAAAAGAGACTTCCGCTGTAGAAACAGCGGATCCAGAAGTGATATCTGAAAAACCTGCCGAATCGACATCTCCTGAGATAAACAGCGAGCCGATCAAATCCCTGGAACAGGAAACGCCAAAACAGCTGGAACTTTTCGAAGAACGGCTTCTTGCCCCGGAATCCAGAAGCCGCCACAGGCTGATCGGACAGCTGTTTGACACCTACTGGCTGGTACAGTTCGAAGATAATTTTTATATCATTGACCAGCATGCGGCCCATGAAAAAGTATATTATGAGCGGTTCGTAAAGCTGTTCCAGTCTCAGAACATCCAGTCTCAGTACGTAAGCCCTCCGCTGATCGTTTCACTCAGCCTTGAGGAAGAAAACCTGTTAAAAGCAAACGAAAAATATTTTCGGGATTTCGGTTTTGAGATCGAACCTTTTGGGGGAAGAGAGTACAGTATCAGTGCGGTGCCATCCAGTCTTCTGGGAATGACAGAGGAAGAGCTGTTTCTGGAAATGCTGGACCATCTCACTGCAGACGGCTCCAAAGATGCATTTGAACTGTTTACCGCAAGGCTTGCAACTATGGCCTGCAAAGCTGCTGTAAAAGGCAATCATTCCATGTCACCCCAGGAAGCCGACAAGCTGATCGATGAACTTCTGACACTGGAAAATCCTTATAACTGTCCTCATGGAAGGCCAACCATCATTGCCATGAGTAAGACAGAGATTGAAAAAAAATTTAAACGTATCGTGTAAGATACCTATCATAAACGGAGAAAATCTATGAAAAAACCTCTTATCGTCCTTACCGGACCTACTGCCGTGGGAAAAACAAAACTTTCCATTGCCCTTGCAAAAGCAGTAAACGGAGAGATCATCTCCGCAGATTCCATGCAGGTTTACCGCCATATGGATATTGGTTCCGCCAAGATCACACCGGAAGAAATGGATGGCGTCCCTCATCATCTGGTGGATGTGTTGGAGCCCACAGAAGATTTTAATATTGTCCTTTTCCAGCAGATGGCAAAAGAAGCCATGGAAAAAATTTATGATAAAGGCCGGATCCCGATCCTGGTAGGCGGCACGGGATTTTATATTCAGGCCGTAACCAGAGATATTGATTTTACCAGTTCCAACCAGGATGACCATTACCGCAGGGAGCTGGAAGAGCTGGCAGAACAAAAAGGCCCTTCATTTCTTCATGATATGCTTGCACAGGTTGATCCCAAGTCAGCCCAGGACATCCATGAGAACAATGTCAAGCGAGTGATACGCGCCCTGGAATTTTATAAACAGAACGGTACCAGGATCTCCGAACATAATGAAGAGCAGAAAGAACATACCAGCCCCTATGCCCTGGCATACTTTGTCCTGAACGCACCCCGTCCCCTTCTCTACGAACGCATAGACACAAGAGTGGATGAGATGTTGAAAAACGGGCTTGTAGAAGAAGTAAAAAAGCTCCGGGAAATGGGCTGCCACAGAGGAATGGTTTCGATGCAGGGACTGGGCTATAAAGAAATCCTGGACTGGATGGACGGAGAATACCCTTACGAGGAAGCCGTTCGCATCCTGAAACGTGACACCAGACATTTCGCCAAACGCCAGCTTACCTGGTTCCGAAGAGAAGGCGAGGTAACCTGGGTAGATAAAGATAACTTTGATTACGATGACAGCCGGATCCTTTCCTACATGCTTTCTGTATGCAGAGAAAAAGGGATCCTGCCTGCCAAATAAAATAAAAAAGGAAAAATGATCATGAAAGAATTATATGCACAGCTTGGAATCTCTTCCGCAGTTTACGATTTCGGTAAAACTGTAGAAGATTCCCTGAAAGAACGTTTTGAAAAATTTGATAAGACTGCAGAATACAACCAGATGAAGGTTATCCGCGCCATGCAGAAGAACCGTGTCAGTGAGGCTTGTTTCGGAGCTTCTTCCGGTTATGGCTACAACGACCTTGGCCGCGAGACTCTGGAGCAGGTCTATGCCGATACCTTCCACACAGAAGCCTGCCTGGTACGCCCGCAGATCACCTGTGGAACTCATGCACTTGCCATTGCTCTCTTCGGAAACCTGCGCCCCGGTGACGAGCTTCTTTCCCCTGTAGGAAAGCCTTACGATACCCTGGAAGAAGTGATCGGTATCCGCCCGTCCAATGGTTCCCTTGCGGAATATGGCATAAAATATCGTCAGGTGGATCTTCTCGAGGATGGTACCTTTGATTATGAAAACATCAGAAAAGCAGTCAATGAAAAAACAAAGCTGGTAACCATCCAGCGTTCCAAAGGCTATCAGACCCGTCCTTCTTTCTCCGTAAAACAGATCGGTGAGCTGATCTCTTTTGTAAAAAAGATCAAGCCGGATGTGATCTGCATGGTAGATAACTGCTACGGAGAATTCGTAGATACCATCGAGCCCAGTGATGTAGGTGCAGATATCATGGTCGGCTCCCTGATCAAAAATCCAGGTGGCGGCCTTGCTCCTATCGGTGGTTATATCGCAGGAAGAAAAGACTGTGTGGAAAATGCCTCCTACCGTATGACCTGCCCGGGACTGGGCATGGAAGTCGGTGCAACTCTTGGTGTAAACCGTTCTCTGTATCAGGGATTTTTCCTTGCACCGATGATCACCAAAGGAGCTTTAAAGGGCGCTGTTTTTGCAGCGAACATTTACGAAAAGCTTGGTTTCCCGGTAGTTCCCAACAGCACAGAGCCACGTCAGGATATCATCCAGGCAGTCACTCTCGGAACACCGGAGGGTCTTGTAGCATTCTGCCAGGGTATCCAGGCTGCTGCACCGGTAGACAGCTTTGTAACACCGGAGCCTTGGGATATGCCGGGATATGACAGCCAGGTGATCATGGCAGCAGGTGCTTTCATCCAGGGTTCTTCCATCGAGCTTTCTGCCGATGGTCCTATGAAACCGCCTTATGCAGTTTATTTCCAGGGTGGTCTCACCTGGGAGCATGCAAAGCTGGGAATCCTGAAATCTCTTCAGTATATGGTTGATAAGGAACTTGTGAGATTATGAAAAAATCCGAAGGACCGGACTTAAAAAAACAGATCTTTGTCATAGGAGCCGGTGCTTCCGGTCTTATGGCAGCTATTCAGGCTGCTGTAAACGGAGCTGCAGTTACGGTTCTGGAACAAAATGACCGTCCCGGCAGAAAAATCTGTGCTACGGGAAACGGCCGTTGTAATATGACGAACCTGAATCAGGATGAAAACGCTTACCGGGGATCTCATCCTGAATTTGCCAAAGATGCCCTGGCACAGTTTCCTGTGGAAAAAACTCTGAAATTCTTTCAGGAACTGGGAATCTGTACCACAGACCGCAGCGGATGGATCTATCCCCGAAGCAACCAGGCACAGAGTGTGGTAGATGTTCTTGTCATGAAGGCACGCAGCCTGAAGGTAAAGCTGAAAACCAATCAGACCGTTACCGGCGTGTCTTTTACAGACGGACAGTGGAAGATCCATACGGACGGATGGACCTACAGTGGTGATGCCGTGATCCTTGCAAATGGTTCCCGTGCGTCTTCCGTTGCAGGTTCCTGCGAAAGCGGATATGAAATTGCAAAAAGTCTCGGACATCATCTGATCGAACCCCTTCCAGCTCTGACAGCTCTGAAATGTAAGGGAAATTCTTTTTCCGGCTGGAGTGGTGTACGGACAGAAGGTAAGATAACACTTTATATAGACGGCACACCGACAGTCTCCCAGCAAGGAGAGCTGCAGCTTACCGATTACGGTGTATCCGGGATCCCGGTATTCCAGATTTCCCGCTATGCTATCCGTGCCGTCCATGAGAACAAAAATGTGGAGCTTTCCATAAATTTTTTTCCGGAACTGAACCGGAAAGAGCTGGAAGAATACCTGGAACAGAGAAAAACAGCCTGTCCTTACAAAACAGAAAAAGAACTTCTCATCGGACTTTTTCCTGAAAAACTGATCCGTGTTTTATGTGCACAGAAGGATCTTATCCGCGGGATTACCGATTTTCGTCTCCCGGTAAAAAACGGCCTTTCCTTCGAACAGGCACAGGTTTGTTCCGGTGGAGTGGATACGTCTGAAGTTCACAGCAAAACCATGGAGTCCAGACTTCATAAAGGTCTTTATTTTGCCGGAGAGCTCCTTGACATTGACGGTACCTGCGGAGGTTATAACCTGCAGTGGGCATGGTCAAGCGGAGCTGCCGCCGGTATCTGGGCAGCAAAGGAGGAAGAAAAATGATCCGGATCACACAGCTGAAGCTTCCCATCACTCATACAGAAGAGCAGCTTCACCGAAAAATAGCAAAAATGCTTCGTCTTGGAAATCAGCCGTTCACCTATGAGATCCGAAAACAATCTCTGGATGCCCGGCATAAAGAGGACAAAAAATTTGTCTACACTGTAGATATTAAACTGGATAACGAATCCCGTGTTCTCAAAAAGGTTCACGATAAAAATATTATGTTAACCTCGGAGAAGAAATATCATTTCCCCTCCTCTGGTTCTGAAACTCTGTCCCATCGTCCTGTAGTGATCGGAAGCGGACCTGCAGGATTATTCTGTGCCTGGTACCTGGCCAAAGCCGGGTACTGTCCACTGGTACTGGAACGGGGAGAAGAAGCAGCCAAACGCCAGGAAACCGTGGAAAATTTCTGGAAAAACGGCATCCTGGATCCGGATTCCAATGTACAGTTCGGAGAGGGCGGTGCAGGGACTTTTTCCGATGGAAAACTGAATACTCTGGTAAAAGATACTTTTGGAAGAGGAAAGGAAGTTCTTTCCCGATTTGTGGAGGCAGGAGCTCCCTCTGAAATCCTTTACCAGCAAAAGCCTCATCTTGGCACAGATCAGCTTGTAGGTATCGTTCAGTTTATGCGTCATCAGATTGAAGAAATGGGCGGGGAATTCCGTTTTCGTTCCACAGTAACTGATCTGATGATCCGTGACCGGAAGCTTAATGCAGTCATTGTCAATGCAAAAGAGGAAATACCGGCAGAAATCTGCATTCTTGCTCCCGGCCACAGCGCCAGAGATACGTTTGCCATGCTGGAAAAACACAATATTAACATGGAGCCGAAATCTTTTGCAGTGGGGGTACGTGTGGAACATCCGCAGACTATGATCAACCAGGATCTTTACGGGGAACCGGAAAACGACCGTCTGGGTGCATCCAGCTACAAGGTTACCCATACACTGGAAAACGGACGTGGCGTTTATTCTTTCTGTATGTGTCCCGGCGGATATGTTGTAAATGCATCTTCTGAAGAAGGTATGCTTGCAGTGAATGGTATGAGCTATCAGGCACGTGACAGCCATAATGCCAACAGTGCTATCATCGTTACGGTAAACCCTTCTGATTTTCCTGAAGAGGGAGTTCTCGGCGGAATCGCTCTGCAGCGAAAACTGGAGCGCGCTGCCTGGGAAGCCGGAAACGGAAAAATTCCGGTACAGCTTTTCAAAGATTACTGTACCCATCAGAAAAGTACCAGGCTTGGAGATGTGATCCCCTGTATCAAAGGAGCTTATACACTTACCGATGTCCGCAGTATTTTCCCGAAAGAGATCGGCGATTCCATTGAAGCAGGAATCCATGCTTTTGGAAAAAAGCTTTCCGGTTTTGACCGACCGGATGCATTGCTGGAAGGAGTAGAAAGCCGTACCTCTTCTCCTGTACGGATCGTTCGGGAACCGAAAAAGCTCACTTCCAATATAGAAGGGATCTACCCCTGCGGAGAGGGCGCCGGTTACGCCGGAGGCATTACATCCGCAGCGATGGACGGGATCAAGGTGGCAGAAGCAGTCGCTTCTGTTTATGCCCTGCCTGTAAACAAAATGTGAAAAAAGTGGAAATTTCCGGGATAGAGTGTACATCCCTGCTTTTTTATGCTAAAATAACTTCTGCAATTTTGCATCCCCTTCTTCGAGAGCGAAAAGGGAAATCATATGAAAGATACTATAATGGAAATGCCAGATTATCAGCGTCCGTATGAAAAATGTCTGCGGGAAGGAGAACAGTCCTTAAGCGATCGAGAGCTTCTTGCCGTGATCCTTCGCTGTGGCGTACAGGGATCCAGTTCCCTGACTCTGGCAGATAAAATCCTGAATTTATCGAAACAGACCGGATACAGTGGCCTGCTTGGACTGTTTCATATTTCCATGCAGGAACTGATGAAGATCCATGGGATCGGTAAGGTAAAAGCCATACAGCTGAAATGTATCGGGGAACTTTCCAAGCGTATGGCAACCGCAGCTGCAAAACCGGAATTGTCTTTTCACCATCCGGTAACCATTGCGAAATATTATATGGAGCGGCTCCGGCATGAAGAGCAGGAATTGCTTTACTGCATGATGCTGGACGGACATAACCATTTGTCGGGGGAACAGCTTTTAAGCCGCGGTACAGTCAATGCCACACTGATCACACCAAGAGAAGTCTTTGTAGAAGCTGTAAAGTATCGGGCGGTGAACCTGATCCTGGTCCACAATCATCCAGGAGGCGATCCCTCCCCCAGCCAGGCTGATCTGGATGTTACGGAACGGATCTATCATTGCGGTGAACTCCTCGGCATCCATCTTCTGGATCATATCATCATCGGTGATCACAGGTATGTCAGTTTCCGCGAAAAAGGGATTTTTGATGAATATACTTAAGTGAAGGGACAGATTTATGCTTTTTAGAAATAATTACGGAGTAGACCTTGGAAGCAGCTCTGTAAAAGTCTATTCATTTTTCAGAAACAAAAGTTACATAGAAAAGAACATGGTAGCCTACAGAGGACGCCGGATCCTTGCCATAGGGAACGAAGCTTATGAAATGTTTGAAAAATCACCTGCAGATATTTCCGTAAATTCTCCTATGGCTTTCGGTATGCTGGCAAATCTGGAATTGCAGGAGATCGTCCTTTACAGCATGATAAAAAAAATCGATCATACATCCGGTCTCGGAGCAGACATGTATTTCTCCGTACCACTTGATATGACTGCTATCGAAAAGAGGGCATACTATCATCTGGTCAATGGTCACTGGCTGCGGAAAAACCGTGTTTTTATGGTGGAGTCCCCTATTGCAGATGCCATTGCCATGGGAATCGACCCTGAAAAGAATCAGGGCAGCATGATCGTAAACATCGGTGCACAGAGTACAGAGTTTTCCATCATAACCGACGGCAAGATCATCATCAGCCGTAAGATCCCCATCGGAGGCAGACAGATGAACGAATCTATCTGCAGCGAGATCCGAAAACATTATAATCTTCAGATTGGAACACGAACTGCAAAACGTCTGAAAGTAGTTATGGGAAGACTGAATGATCAGAAAAAAGAAGCCCGAAAAGTAGTCGGGATCGACAGTATTTCCGGACTTCCACGAGAAGAAGTTATTTCTGCCTACGTTGTTAATGAAGGGATCGCCAACTGTGTGAACCAGATCGCAGCAGAGATGAAATCTTTTCTGGAACGTACCCCGCCACAGATCGCTTATCATATCGCAAAAGAGGGCATTTATCTGACCGGCGGCAGTACACGGCTTCCTTATATAGATAACTATCTGGCTAGCTATACAGGATTTGCCTTTAATCTTTCTGATCTGTATGAAACTTCTGCAGCATACGGCCTGGAAAAGATCATCCGCGACAGAAACCTGCGCAAATGGGCCCAGCCGGTAAAGCAGAAAAAACTGTAAAGGGGCATATATAATGAAAAACATCCGAAAAAAAGTGCGTTTTCATTTTAATTTAAAAAGTAAACATCTTCTGGTAATCATGACACTTTTCTGTGGAAGCTGCATTGTAGCTACAGCAGCCTCCGGAACCTCTTCCGCACCACTTCAGGAGGCAGCCGGTTTTCTTATCGTTCCCTTTGAAAAGGGGATCGCCGGTGTCAGCGATATATTTGGAAATGTAAAAAACAATCTTCGTGATAAACAGGACGTGCTTCAGGAAAACGAAGAGCTGAAAAGTCAGATCAACAGTCTTACGGAACAGAATAACATCCTGATCCAGGACCAGACAGAGCTCACACGCCTGAAGGAACTTTACGATCTTGATCAGGAATATACCGACTATCCCAAGGTTGCCGCAAGGATAATCTCCAAAGATCCCGGAAACTGGTATGATACCTTTATGATCAACAAAGGCAGTAATAACGGGATCCGGGTTGATAACAACGTAATCGCCGGAAAGGGTCTTGTGGGTATCGTTACAGAAGTGGGACCTTCCTGGGCTACTGTCCGTTCCATCATCGATGACAGCAGCAATGTCAGTGCCATGGCAGTCAGTACTTCCGACAACTGCGTTGTCACTGGAGATCTGAAACTGATCGATGAAGGCAAATTAAGCTTTGAGCAGCTTTACGATCAGGATAACAAGGTAACAGTCGGAGAACGTATTGTCACCTCGAACATCAGTGAAAAATATGTGGAAGGACTGTTTATTGGTTATGTCAGTGAGATCCAGCAGGATCCCAATAACCTGACAAAAACAGGTACGATCGTTACACCGGTTGATTTCGGTCATCTGAAAGATGTATTTGTGATCACCACCAATAAACAGGACGCGATAGACAAATCGGAGGATGCGTCCAATGAAAAATAGGATTATATTATTTATCACTATCATTGTCTGTTTTCTCCTTCAGTGCACAGTAATGGACCGTATTTCCATTGGATCCATCACTCCAAATCTGCTTTTGATCCTGTGTGTATCCATGGGACTTATGCGTGGAAGAAAAGTCGGTCTGTGGACTGGATTTTTTTCCGGGCTTTTTGTCGATCTCTTTTATGGATCATTGTTTGGATTTTATGCACTGATCTATATGTATATAGGTTTTATCAGCGGCTATGCATTCCGCAGTTTTTATGATGATGATCTGAAAGTTCCGCTTTTTCTTGTAGCAGGAACAGATCTTCTTTATAATCTGGCTGTGTATGGCCTCCAGTTTCTGCTCAGAGGCCGTCTTGGATTCTGGACCTACATATACAGGATCATTATCCCCGAGATTGTATATACGGTTTTTCTCACCATCATCGTATACCGGGTATTTTACTGGATCAACTACCACTTAATGGATACTGTAAGGAAAGAAAGTGAGTCTATTTGGGAATTAAAATAAAAAAAATCATCAAAAAAATCCGTCTGAAACGTACTACAGTTCTTGTGATCGTATTTATTTTTCTGTCATCTGTCCTGGTCCGGCAGCTTTTCAGTCTGCAGATCATACAGGGAGAGGATTACATCAGTAAATTTCAGACACGTACCACCAAAACACGCGTGATCAAAAGCACCCGTGGTAATATTTATGACCGTAACGGCACAGTTGTCGCCTCCAATGTACTTGCATATTCTGTCACATTCGAAGATAGCGGTACATACAACAGCACCAGAGAAAAGAATCTGACTCTGAACGGTATCGCCTACCAGGTATTACAGATCCTTTCCAAAAACGGGGACAGCTTATCTGATAATTTTCATATTACCGTCAATGATCATGGCGACTATGCTTTTGATGTAGATGAAGGATTTACTCTTAACCGTTTCCGTGCGGATATTTACGGAGAAGCACAGATTGATGATCTCAGTGATGAACAGAAAAACGCAACCGCAGCCCAGATCATGGATCATCTTACCGGAAGCAACGGATTTTCTATCGTTCTTTACGGAAAAGATGCCTACACCCCGGAAGAACTTGCCGCACATTCTCTTCCGGAAGAGCTTACCAAACAGGAAATCCTCGAAATTGCGATCATGCGCTATCAGCTGAACACCAACAGTTTCAAGAAATATATGCCGGTGACCATTGCAACAAATGTCAGTGAAAAATCTGTGGCAGCCATAAAAGAAAATCAGGCCGCTCTCCAGGGTATTGACATTGTAGAAGATTCCACCAGAAAATATGTGGACGATGAGAGTATGGCGCCGATCCTCGGTTACACAGGCCAGGCCTCTTCTGAAGAACTGGAAACCCTTCGTAAGGATAATCCTGATTATTCCAATGATGCGGTTGTTGGAAAAGCCGGGATCGAACAGTATATGGAGCTTGAACTTCAGGGAAAAGATGGAGAAGAAACGGTCACAGTTGATAATCTTGGTAAAGTCCTTGATATCGACAATTCCAAAACTGTTGATCCTGTGGCCGGAAACGATGTTTATCTGACCATTGATTCCGACTGGCAGAAGAGTATTTACCAGATCCTGGAACAGCGTGTTGCCGGTATTGTCCTCTCTAAACTGACACCAAATAAAAGCTTTGATTATGAAGCAGAGAAAGATGCAAGTAAGATCACCATCCCAATCTATGATGTATACAATGCACTGATCGCAAACAGTGTGATCGATATCAATAAATTCAGCGATGCAGATGCTTCCGATACAGAAAAAAATTTATACGCCAAATTTCAGCAAAAACAGCAACAGGTTTTTGATACAATAAGTAACAGGCTGACAGGTGACAATCCTCCAGCCTATAAGGATGAAGATACGCAGATGCAGGAATATCTTACCTATATCTGTGATGATCTTCTTACCAATACCCTGAAGGTACTGAAAAGTGATTCCATTGATACCTCAGATGAAACATACAAAGCCTGGAAAAATGACCAGAGTATCAGTCTGAAGGATTATCTGAACTATGCTGCCAGTCAGAACTGGATCGATATTTCCCAGATCTCAACCTCCGGAGAATATCTGGATTCTGAAGAGATCTATCAGGCTCTTACCGCCTATATCATTGATTACCTGAAGACAGATACAGGCTTTTCAAAGCTTCTGTATAAATATATGCTTCAGGAAGACACCATCAGTGGAGAAGATCTGTGTCTTGTTCTCTATGAACAGGGCGTTCTTTCAAAAGAAGACGAGCTGTATCAGACAATGGCCTCCGGTGGTCTTGATGCCTACACCTTCATGTATCGCAAGATCGCAAATCTTGAGATCACACCGGCCCAGCTTGCGTTGGCTCCGTGCTCTGCATCTGCGGTGATCACAGATACTACAACCGGAAATGTTCTCGCATGTGTTTCCTATCCGGGATATGATAATAATCGTCTGACCAACAATATGGACACCGATTATTATGCAAAGCTTTCCACAGATCTTTCCAGCCCGTTCTTCAACAAGGCAACACAGCAGAAGACGGCTCCAGGATCTACCTTAAAGATCTTATCTACTGTTGCCGGCATGTCCGAGGGCGTAATAGATGATGGCACATATATTGAATGTACAGGAAGCTTTGACCTTGTAACACCTCCGATCAACTGCTGGAATAAACAGGGCCACGGTTCTCTTGATATCCGTGAGGCCATTGAGCAGTCCTGTAACGTATTTTTCACTACGATCGGTTTCGAACTTGGTAAAGATTCCGAAGGTAATTTTTCTGAAGCCAGAAGTCTTGGAATGCTTCAGAAATATGCTTCCCTCATGGGATTGGATCAGAAAACCGGCATTGAAATTTCCGAGGCTTCTCCGCAGGTTTCTGACAAAAACGCGGTTCCTTCCTATATTGGACAGGGTACCAATACATTTACGACCAGCCAGCTTGCACGCTATGCGTCAACGATCGCCACTTCCGGTACGATCTACAAGCTTTCCCTTCTGGACCGTGTGACGGATTCCAAAGGAAAACTTATAAAGGAATATCCTTCCGAAACAGCTGGACAGTTGGATCTTTCCAGCAATATCTGGGATGCCATCCATGACGGTATGTATCGTGTAGTGCAGACTCATGATCAGTTTAACGGACTTGGAGTTGAAGTAGCAGGAAAAACCGGTACTGCCGAGATTGACTATTATCATCCGAACAATGCACTTTTTATCGGATATGCGCCTGTTTCTGATCCCAAGTACGCAATATCTGTACGAATCGCAAACGGATATGCATCCGGTAATGCCTGCCTTGCAGCTAATGATATCTTTAAATACATTTTCGGACTTGCAGATGAAAGCACCATTCTCACTGGCTATGCAGCAAGCGATACCAGTAATGTATCGAATGACTAAACAAACTTTATGAGGATACCAGAAGTGTGGAACATTTTATAGGAGGAATCAGAAAACATGAGTGAAGTCATTGTCATTACATCTGGAAAAGGCGGTGTTGGAAAAACCACCACCGTGGCAAATATCGGGACCGGACTGGCTGCCATGGGAAAAAAGGTTGCAGTTGTAGATACCGATATCGGACTCCGAAATCTGGATGTTGTCATGGGACTGGAGAACCGTATTGTTTATAATCTGGTTGATGTGATCAATGGGAGCTGCCGCCTGAAACAGGCACTGATCCGGGATCGTCGGCATTCAGAACTGTATCTTCTTCCGTCTGCCCAGACCAAGGACAAAACTGCCGTATCTCCGGAACAGATGATCAAGCTTACCGATGATCTCCGGGAAGAATTCGATTATGTCCTTCTGGATTGTCCGGCAGGAATTGAACAGGGATTCAAAAATGCAGTAGCCGGAGCGGACCGTGCACTGGTCGTGACCACACCGGAAGTTTCCGCGATCCGGGATGCAGACCGTATCATCGGGTTGCTGGAGTCCGGAGGGCTCCGGGATATCCGGCTGATCATCAACCGGCTTCGACCGGAAATGATCGCCAGAGGTGATATGATGTCCGTAGAAGATGTGTTGGAAATCCTGGCTGTAGATCTGATCGGTGCGATCCTGGATGATGAACAGATCGTGATCTCCACAAATCAGGGAGAACCTTTATCCGGAAAAAATTCCCAGGCAGAAGAAGAGTATCGCAATATCTGCCGGAGGCTTATGGGCGAAGAGGTCCCTTATGTTACTGTGCGTCGAAAAAATGGTGTATTCCACCGTCTTGGCAGCATTTTTCGAAAATAACAGACGCTTTGCTGTCTGACATTTTTCATCACGGGAGGAATGATTATGGGATTTTTCTCCGGGAAAAACCACTCTGCAGGCTATGCACGCGACAGGATGAAGCTTCTTCTTGTATCGGAACGCATAGACTGTTCTCCACAGATGATGAAGCTTTTACGGAACGATCTGATACATGCCGTAAAAAAATACGTTGTAATTGATGAACCAGGGGTGACCATACAGATCACACAGGAACCACCTGTTCTGCATGCAGTCATACCCGTACTTAAGAAAAGAGATGCATAATTTATGATTAAACAGTATAAGCTGCGGTTTTACAATTTTCGACTGGTGATCTTTCTCCTGGCGATCAGCTTTATTGGAATTCAGCTTGTAGGAACAGCTGCCGACTACCTTCGCACACGTCAGCTTCTGGGTGTGATCATCGGTGTGGTCTTTATGCTGATCCTTTCACTGATGGATTATTCCTGGCTGCTGAATTTTCAATGGATCATGTATGGATTTAATATCGTTATGCTTCTGGCTGTCCGGTTCTTCGGATCCAGCGCCAATGGTGCTGCCAGATGGGTGGATTTAGGTTTTATCCGTTTCCAGCCTACCGAGCTTTCAAAGATCATCATTATCCTGTTTTTTGCCAAATTTTTTATGGATCATGAGGAAGATCTGAATACCTTAAAGACTCTGATACAATCAGCTGTCCTTCTGGTCATCCCACTGATGCTGATCTATGTACAGCCGGATATGAAAAACACCATCACCGTAACAGTCCTGTTCTGTATTCTGATCTACATCGCAGGACTTAGTTATAAGATCATCGGAGGTGTAGCCTTGATCGCGATTCCTCTGGCCATCATCTTTCTGTCCATTATCGTGCAGCCGGATCAGAAACTGATACAGGATTACCAGAGAAACCGTATCATGTCATTCCTGTATCCGGAGAACGAAGAATACGCAGATGATATTGAACAGCAGAACAACTCAAAAACAGCCATCGCCTCCGGAGAGCTTGTGGGACGTGCTTTCAGTAATGACACCAGTGTTACATCCGTAAATGATGGAAACTTTGTTTCTGAGAATCAGACCGACTTTATTTTTGCGGTGGCTGGAGAGCAGTACGGATTTATCGGCTGTACTCTGATCGTACTGCTGCTGTTTCTGATCACCTTTGAATGTATTCGTATGAGCCTGCGGGCCAAGGATCTTGCCGGTAAGATCATATGCTGCGGTGTTGGAAGCATCGTTTCCATACAGAGCTTCATCAACATCTGTGTTGCTACCGGCCTTGCACCAAACACAGGTACTCCGCTTCCTTTTGTAAGCTATGGTCTTACTTCTCTGATCAGTCTGTTTATGGGTATGGGACTTGTTCTCAATGTAGGACTGCAGAGCAGTGCATATAATAAAGAATTACAGAAAAAAGGTCAGAAATCGGATACCTACTTTCGGAAAGAGGAATACTTATGACACGTAAAGAACCTGTAAAAAATCACGTACGTTCTGGCAATCCTTCCAGAGGTCAGGCTTCCCGGGCTGCACATACAGCTTCCAAGGGGACAAAAACAACTTCCATGCCGTCTGACAGGACTGTTTCTGCCAGACGTAAAGCTCAAAATACCCGGATGAAACGGATGCGTCGTAAAAGGATCCGCAACACCATTTTTCTCCTTCTTCTGCTGATCGTACTATGCACAGCTGGCGGTTTTGGTGTTTACATGCTGAAGGGCGGAGATTTTTCCACTCCTGCAAATTCTTTCAATGCATTCTCCGAGTTTGATAATACTCTGACTTCCAAAGAAGAGCAGCGCGCGGCAGGTTTCGCCCATGATCTCTGTGTTGTTACAAAAGATGTTGCTCTGGATTCTGTCAGTCTGGATGACAGCCAGTCCGGTGTGCTTCTGAATCTCAGTGATAAAAAGGTACTCTATGCAAAAGGTGCCTACAACAAGGTTTATCCTGCCAGCATCACAAAGATCATGACAGCTATGCTTGCACTGAAATATGGAAACATGGACGATACAGTAACGATCTCACAGGAGAATGTTACCCTGGAATCCGGTTCTCAGGTAGCTGGTTTCCAGGCGGGAGATCAGGTTACCATGGATCAGCTTCTTCATTGTCTTCTTGTTTATTCTGCCAATGATGCAGCATCTGCCATTGCGGAACATATAGGTGGATCAACAGATAAATTTGTAGAGATGATGAACAGCTTTGCTGCAGAACTTGGCTGTACAGGAACTCACTTTACCAATCCCCATGGTCTTCAGGACGAAAATCATTATACAACGCCTTATGACATTTATCTGATGCTGAAAGAAGCCTTGAATTATCCGGAGTTTACAGACATCACACAAATGGCATCTTATACAGTTAGCTATAAGCATTCCGATGGCTCCGATGCAAGTGCTACCTTACCCGCTACAGATCATTATCTTACCGGAGAGGCAGCAACTCCTAAGGATGTCACTATCCTTGGAGGAAAAACAGGAACAACCGATAAAGCCGGTAACTGTCTGGCACTTTTAAGCCAGAATGCTTATGGGAAGCCATTTATTTCCATCGTCATGGGTGCATCCTCAAAGGATGTTCTTTATCAGGAAATGACATCCTTGCTCCAGAACATCAACTGACAGGATTCCATACAAAAAAGCAGATCTGTTTGAAATTTTATTTCGCAGATCTGCTTTTTTATTCTTTCTTTTACATTCAGTTAATTTCTACTATATCATCGGTGCCATCACTGCCGGTATCTTCGGTCTCACTGCTATCAAGATCCGTATCCGAAGTACCACTGTAATCATTGTCATCGACCACTTCACCTGAGCCACTGTCCGGATCTTCATAATTGCCTGCGTCTTCACCGGTTCCATCTGAAGTATCCGAGGTATCTGCTCCATTGGCTTCACTATCCGTATTGCCGTCGTAAGAATTATCACCTGGATCATAAGTCGGCTCTTCCGTATAGGAATCTCCGTCCCCAGTATCGTCAGAACTCTCGGGCTCACTACTGTAGCTGTCCTCTGTATAGATTGGAAAATCCGCATCAGCAGTTCCCTCTGATGTAGAATCTGTAACAGGCTCCGCCGCATTATTATCCGGAATAGCAGTAAGATGAGAAACCGTTCCATCCTTTGGGACGACAATATAGATTCCCAGCATCACGATACATAATGCCATGGCTAATCCGACAATCTTCATTTCTTCCATATGTTTCATCGCTGATGATCTCCCTGTCGTTTTTTTGTATTATAGCACAGAATCACTCATATTTGTAAAACAGCCATGTATTTCTTTTGTTTTTCTGTAACAGTTCCCGAAATTTATTTCGCGATCATATAGACACACTTTCTCTGGGTGTTTATAATAAATAATCATATTTATTCATAAGCTTAAAGAAAGGCGTAACATTTTATGGGCGACTGCATTACCACATACACTGGAAAACATTTTGATCCGACACATCCGGACGAAGAGTTGATCTGCATTGAGGACATTGCACACGCACTTTCTCTTCTATGCCGCGGAAATGGTCATGTAAGGACTTTTTTCTCTGTAGGGCAGCACTGCATCCTCTGTGCAAGGGAAGCCGAAGCACGTGGCTATTCCAGCCGTCTTATACTGGCAGCCCTTCTTCATGATGCAAGTGAATGCTATATGTCCGATGTTCCAAGACCATTTAAGAAAAGTCTTCCTGAGTATCGGAAACAGGAGGAAGCTCTTTTAAACATTATCTATCAGAAATATCTGGGATCCGGACTTTCTGCCATAGAAGAGCAGAAGCTGAAGGAGATCGACAATGACCTGCTCTGGTATGACCTGAAATATCTTCTGAATGAAACACCGGACACTCCAAAACCGGTTGTCCATGTTCCAATCCAATACCGGCAATACCCTTTTTCACAGGTAGAAGAGGAATATCGGAACCTTTTTGATCAGCTGTCTGCAAAAATCTGTAAATAGATATAACAGACACACTTTATACAATTGAAAGAAGAACCCTATATGGAACGATTGATTTTTCATGTTGATGTAAACAGTGCTTTTCTTTCCTGGGAAGCAGCAAAAAGAGTAAAGATGGGACTTCCGGATCTGAGAGACATCCCTTCCTGTATTGGCGGAGACCCCAGTAAACGTACCGGCATCGTTGTCGCCAAGTCCATTCCTGCAAAAAAATACGGAATCCAGACAGGAGAGCCTATGGCTATGGCTTTTCGCAAATGTCCGAATCTTGTGGCCGTTCCATCTGACTTTGAATTATACGATAAATGTTCCAGAGCCTTCAAAAAAATCTGTGGGTCCTATGCACCGGTAATGGAATCCTTTTCCATTGATGAGGTTTTTCTGGATATGACCGGAACCTCCTATATTTACCCGGATCCGGTGGCAACTGCCCATGAGCTGAAGGATAAGATCCGTACAGAACTCGGCTTTACCGTAAATATCGGCATCTCCACCAATAAACTTCTTGCAAAAATGGCCTCTGATTTCGAAAAGCCAGATAAGGTGCATACTTTATTTCCGGAAGAAATCCCTGTAAAAATGTGGCCTCTTCCAGTGAGAGAGCTTCTTTTTCTTGGCAGATCCTCTGAAAAAAAACTGCAAGACGCAGGGATCAGAACCATCGGAGATCTGGCTCATGAAAAAAAAGCAAAGATACAGGCACTTCTCGGTGAAAAAGCAGGACAGCAGTTATATCAGTATGCCCGTGGCCTTGATGACTCCCCTGTGAAAGCAAAACCTGATGAAGCAAAAGGATTCAGTCTGGAAACTACATTTAACGATGATCTGGTCTCACTGGAGCAGGCACTTTCGATTCTGCTGGAACAATGCGATATTCTGGCCGCCCGCATGCGCCGCAAAAAGAAAAAATGCACCTGCATTTCTGTAACCTTCCGTACCCTGGATTTTCGAAACAAATCTCATCAGACTAAACTGCCAAATGCCACCGATATCACAGAAGAGATTTACAGAAATGCCCAAAACCTCTTTCAGGAGTCCTGGATGAGACAGCCACTCCGGCTCTTGGGAGTATCATTGACCGGTCTTACGGATGATTCCTTTGAACAACTGTCCTTTTTTGAGGATACTCACAAGAAGGAACGCCAGCAGAAACTGGATGCAGCACTGGATTCCATCCGTCTGAAGTACGGAAACGACAAGGTTACCCGGGCCAGTATCATGAACAGCACTGCCCGGATCGGAAGGAAAGCAAAAGCACAAATGGAAAATGAAAGAGAGCAGTAAAGCTTGATTAAAATTACCAGTTTTTTTCAAAAAGCCCTTGCAATTTTATTCACAATGCACTATAATTTGAAGCATATCAATAGCAATTTTATTCAAAATTATTATATGTGTCTAAGGAGGAAAACAGGATGGTTGAACTGATCGTAGGAAAGAAAGGCAAAGGAAAAACAAAAGTACTGTTAGACAAAGTAAACGGAGCTGTTAAGGACGCCAACGGCAGTATTGTTTACTTAGACAAGAGCACCAAGCACATGTATGAGCTGAACAACAAGGTCCGCCTTATCGATGTTTCCGGATTTCCGGTTAAAAATGCGGACGAATTTGTAGGATTTATCTGTGGTATCCTCTCTCAGGATCATGATCTGGAACAGGTATATCTGGACAGCTTCCTTACAACAGCCAAGCTTGAAGGAAAGGATGCAACCGAAACACTGGATCAGTTAAGTGCCATCGGTGAAACCTTCAAAGTTTCCTTTATTATCAGTATGTCTCTGGATAAAGAAGAAGTTCCGGAAGCATATCAGGATAAAATTATCTGCGCATTATAATAAAATTGAATATGAACGTCCTATTTTGTACATAAAACATAAAAGAACGTAAATTTTTAAAGGGATCTGTCTTCAGGACGGATTCCTTTTTAACTGTAGGAAACTTTGTTTATTCTTCATTTCTGTGGTATACTGAAGAGCAGAATAAACACACAGGAGCGTTTCATATGAATCATTTACTGGAAAAAATCAAACAAAAAAATGCATCCGCATTCACCCACAGCGGGAAATTTCACGCAGACGATGTTTTTTCTGCCGCTTTGCTTTTATATCTGAATCCCGAGATCACCATCACACGTGGAAACCAGGTTCCTGAAAACTATGAAGGTCTTGTTTTTGATATTGGCAGAGGACAGTATGATCATCATCAGAAAGACAGCCGTATTCGCGATAATGGCGTCCCATATGCGGCCTTCGGCCTTCTCTGGGAGAAGCTTGGACCGGAAATCCTAGGTGAGGAGCTGGCACTAAAATTCGATGAATCCTTTGTCCAGCCTCTGGATATCAATGATAATACCGGTGAAAAAAATGAGCTTGCCACACTGATCGGCAATTTCAATCCGGGATGGGATTCCAAAAGCAGCAATGACGAGGCCTTTTTCCAGGCAGTCAGTGTGGCAGGCATGATCCTGGAAAATAAGTTCGAGCGTTACCTTGGAAACGAACGTGCAGACAAACGAGTGGAAGAAGTTCTTACAGAACATGCTGCTTCCCTGGCTTCCGGCGATACCCCGGCAGAAAATACCAATATCCTTATACTTCCGGAATTTATTCCCTGCCAAAAACGCCTTTCGGAAACCAACATTGCTTTTGTGATCTTTCCGTCCAACCGGGGCGGTTACTGTATCCAGCCACAGAAAAAAGAATATTCCATGAATTACAAATGCAGTTTTCCTTCTTCCTGGCTTGGCCTGGAAGGCGAGGAGTTATCTTTGGTAACTGGTCTTAAAAGTGCAGCCTTTTGTCATAAAGGAGGATTTCTCATGACCTGCGGAACCCTTGAGGATTCTGTTCTTGCCTGCAGGAGCAGTCTTGCCGCCTTTCATGAAGAAGCTGTGATCGTAAGCCTTGGCGGAAATAAAGAAACAGACATGCTGCTTCAAAAGCTTCCGGATCTTTCTTCTGCCAGGATCGTACATCTGCCGGTTCCCCAATTACCGGAGCTGACTCTGAACGGAATCTACGGAGAACCCTCCATGGAAAAGACAGAATGGAAAAGCTTTATAAAAGACAGGATTAAAGAAATCCTCCGCTGTAAACCGGAAGCAGTTTTTGCAGATAATGCCATGTTTTCCCTGTATCCCATCGTTCATGCTCTGCGAAAAAAACATATTCCCGTTCTTACAGCAGTAGAAAAAGACGGACAGAAGCTTCTGGTACGGATCCCATCCGGTTCTTAAAGATCTTAAACATGTTATTAATTGTATTTACAGATATATTCACATTGCGTATTTATACAGAAAGAAGGCATGTTTATGCGAGAAGAAAAATTTAAAATGGAAAGACAGGGGCTGATACAGGTGGGAGATAAAGTAAAGATCTCCGAATTTCTCTCTGCCACAAACTACAGCTATATCATTGAGCCTGCAGTAGCCATGTCCGGCTGCTACAGAAATGCAGACCGCATCAGATCCAAAGAGGGGATCATCAAAAGCATTGAGCATACGCCACGCGGCTTTATAGTTACTGCAGAATTTGACGAATAAACATATGTCCATCAGGTAAGATCCGGCAATTAGCAATATGCCGGATTTTTCGCTGAAAAACTGGCTGATTTATTCTGGATTATATTATAGGAATCTGGTATTATAGAGAAGATATTTGTGTAATTTCTCTAATTATCAGGAAATTGCAAATTTTTAGAACAGAGGTGTAATATTATGAGCTGGTACAACGAAGCAATCTTCTACCATATTTATCCACTTGGACTTACAGGCGCTCCAAAAGAAAATGATTACGGAACTCCTGTACATCGACTGAACACACTGCTGCCGTGGATCGACCACATCAAAGAGATCGGATGTACTGCCTTATATATAGGGCCGCTTTTTGAAAGTGTCGGACATGGCTATGAGACAACCGATTACAAAAAACTGGATTCCCGTCTTGGAACCAATAAAGATCTCACCAATTTTGTAAAAGCCTGCCATGAAAAAGGCATCCGCGTGATCTTTGATGGTGTATTCAACCATACAGGCCGTGATTTCTTCGCTTTTAAGGATATCCAGAAAAACCGTGAGCATTCCCCTTACGTTAACTGGTACTGTAATGTAAATTTCGGCGGAAATACCGAATATAATGACGGGTTTTCCTATGAAAACTGGGGTGGATACAATCTTCTTGTAAAGCTGAACCAGCGCAATCCGGAAGTACAGAACTATATCTGTGATGTGATCCGTTTCTGGGTTTCCGAATTTGATATTGATGGAATCCGCCTGGATGCCGCTGATGTTCTGGATTTTGATTTCATGCGTATTCTACGTCATACCGCAGATGAGGTTAAGAAAGACTTCTGGCTTATGGGAGAGGTCATTCACGGAGATTACAGCCGCTGGGTAAACGGACAGACTCTTCACAGTGTAACTAACTATGCCCTTCACAAGGCACTTTACAGCGGACATAATGACCACAACTATTTTGAAATTGCTCATACAGTAAAATATCTTCAGAATATGGGAGATCTGGACCTCTACAATTTCGTGGACAACCATGACGTAGAGCGAATTCATACCAAATTGCAGAACAAAGCACATTTTGCTCCTGTACATGTACTTCTTTATACTTTACCTGGCGTTCCAAGCATTTATTACGGCTCAGAATTTGGTATTGACGGAAAAAAAGAAAAATTTTCCGATGCCAGCTTACGTCCGGCACTTGATCTTAACGATTATGCGGATGCTGCAACAAAGAACCCATGTACTGCACTGATCGCAGCCCTCGGAAAGGTCCGCCAGGGAACTCCTGCATTAAGCTACGGTTCCTACGCAGAACTGGCTCTTACAAACCGTCAGTTTGCCTTTGCAAGAGATCTGGAAGGCATACGAGTGATCGTTACTGTGAATAATGATGACAGTGATTCAGAGATGAACCTTCCAACAGGAAGTGCTCCGGAATACGTAGGTGCCCTCACAGGTCAGAAGGTTTCCGCACAGGGCGGACGGATCCGTGTCCGTGTTGCAGCAAACAGCGGTGAGATCTGGCTTCCTGCAGGAGATATGCCGGAATATAAACCGGTTCAGACTAATGTTCCGGAAACTGCCGCAGCAAAAGAGAACGAAAACGCTGCATCTGAGGCAGAAGAGGAGCAGGCGGCTGAAAACAGCACTGTAACAGAAGCTGCCCCGGAAAAAGAAGCTTCAAACGCTGAAAATACAGATAAAGCTTCTGACAATACAGCAAACGCAGCGGATGTTCCGTCAACTTCTGAAGCAGAATCCTCCAATCCACAGGAAACGGAAACGGTCACTGCGCCAAATCCGCACAAAACACCAGAAGAAATGACAGTAGGCGAACTTCAGGCTGCTATCCTTGCAAAAATGGCAGGAAACGGACCCGTAGATGACCAGATGAAAAAGACCGTATACGACAACATCTGGCATGATTCTCTTGTAAACTGGCTGAAGAGCTTCCGATAGGAAAAGAATAATAAAGTAAGATTCCATAAAAAACAAGGCAATCCGATCATATCTTATGCGGTGAGCCTTGTTTTTTTGTGAAAACAGATATTTATTTTACATAATATATATTATGTATAGTTATGATCCTGTTTTTCTGTAATTTAGGAGAACAAAAAAACAGCAGAGATTTCCAACTTAAATAAGTCAGAAATCCCCACTGCTTTTATCATTCTGTTTATTATCTCTCATCAAAAGGTACAAAATCTGCATGATGCCCCACATACTTATAAGCAGGACGGATGATCTTATTGGCACTGATCAGCTCTTCCAGACGATGTGCACTCCAGCCAGGCATACGTGCGATGGCAAAGATCGGAGTAAAAAGTTCTTCCGGAATACCAAGCATTGAGTAAACGAAGCCACTGTAGAAGTCAACATTTGCGCAAACATTTTTGAACAGCTTTCTGTGTTCCATGACCAGTTTTCCGGCAATACCCTCAACCTTATCATAGAGCTTAAATTCATCTATCATTCCTTTTTCCTCTGCAAGAGCCTGTGCAAAACGTTTCAGGATCACTTCTCGCGGATCGGAGAGTGTATAAACTGCATGTCCCATACCATAGATCAGACCTGCATGATCAAATGCTTCTTTATTCAGTATTTTCTGTAGATATGCTGTGATCTCCTCATCACTTTCCCAGTCCTTTACATTGGCCTTCAGATCTGTAAACATGTTCTGAACCTTCAAGTTGGCACCACCATGACGCGGTCCCTTCAGTGAACCGATGGATGCAGAGGTAGAAGAGTAGCTGTCTGTTCCGGAAGATGTTACTACATGTGTGGTAAAAGTAGAGTTATTACCACCGCCGTGCTCTGCATGAAGTACAAGTGCGATATCAAGGACCTTGGCCTCAAGCTCTGTATAATTGCCGTCCGGACGAAGCATCAGAAGGATATTCTCGGCAAGTGAAAGCCCCTTCTGCGGATTGCGGATAAAAAGTGTCTCGTCTTTACGGAAATGACGGTATGCGTGATAGGAGTAAACCGCGATTTCAGGAAGCTTAGCGATCAGTTCCAGAGACTGGCGGAGTACATTCTCCACAGAAATATCTTCCGGGTTATCATCATATGTATAGAGAGCAAGTACGCAGCGCTCCATAGCATTCATAATATTGGCATTGGTTCCCTTCATGACAACGTCACGGACAAAACGTCCTCCCAGATCCTCCATGTCAGAAAGAAGCTCAAGAAATCTGGAAAGCTCTTCCTTGCTGGGAAGCTTACCGAAAATCAGAAGATAGATCGTCTCCTCAAAACCAAAACGTCTGTCCTTCAGTCCGTTTACGATATCCTGCACATCGATTCCCCGGTAATACAATGCACCGTCTGCAGGAATACGTCTGCCATTGACCAGCTTATAGCCGGTAACATCGGAAATCTCAGTAAGACCTGTGAGAACACCTTTACCTGCGGAATCACGAAGTCCTCTTTTTACATCGTATTCCACATAAAGGTTGGGATCGATGTGATGATTCTCTATCAGTTCCTTTTCAAAGAATTTCATTCTGCCTTTCAGCTGTTCGGAGTCCTCCAGACTCATCATTTCATGCTTTTTTTCCATAATTTTTTCCTCGTTTCCCCATTGTATATTAAAAAACACTGATACAGTTAAGATTGGTTACATCTTTGTAATCAGTGTTCGGGTATGGCATACATTTGTGTTTACCTGTTTAATAATTCTACAGTAAAAGTTTCGAAAATGCAAGAGGGTATTTCTTTTTTTCGTGTATAAATATTCATAATATGACCTAATTCATCTATTATTACATTTATTCATCAAAATCCGTCTGGTTTCCACAACGAATCTATGTTATGATTATTCCGTAATTTTTCTTATAATAGTAGTTTGTTTCACATCGGACTGCTGCCGCCTATCTCTTTCACTTGCTGTCGGAATCGGATTCACCACAGCAAGTGAGAGCGGGATCTGGGATATTTTCCCGTCGATCATATAGTCCGTTTTTGCGCAAAATGTAGTTGCTGTTGTATTTATCATATCCATTGTTTTAAGCTGTATCCTGCCTGAAAACATGGACATTGAAAAGATCAAGGAATAGGGATGTAAAAATGTTTAAAATTCTCATTGCGGAAGATGACCTGGAACTCCGCCAGCTTTTCCGGCATGTCCTCTTAAAAAACGGTTATACAGTAAAAGGGGTCTCTGACGGGCAGGAAGCGCTGGATGCCCTGGAAAAAGATTATTACGATCTGATCATTTCGGACATAATGATGCCCAACATGGATGGCTATGAACTGGTCCGCTCACTCAGAGATGCCGGAGATTCCATTCCTGTACTTATGGTCACTGCCAAAGATGCTTTTGATGATATGCGTATGGGATTTCTGTCCGGTAGCGATGATTATATGGTGAAACCGGTCAATATCAATGAACTGGTTTTGCGGGTAGGTGCACTTCTCCGCAGAGCACAGATGATCAATGAGCGGAAACAGCGAATCGGAGATACCATTCTGGAATGCGATTCCCTGACAGTATCCACCTCCTCGGAAAGTATGGTACTTCCTCAGAAAGAATTCATGCTCTTATATAAGATGGTTTCCTTTCCGGGAAAAATCTTTACCCGGCAACAGCTTATGGATGATATCTGGGGATATGATTCCGCAAGCGATGCCCACACAGTAGATGTCCACATCGGAAGGCTTCGGGAACGCTTCCGCGATAATCCGGATTTTAAGATCGTGACGATCCGTGGAGTTGGATATAAGGTGGTAAAGGCATGAAAAAGAAACTCTTCATAAATTTAAGCATTCGTTTACGTTTTATCTTTATGATCATGTTGGAGCTTGTCTGTGTATCTCTGATATCCTGGCTTGTTATGGATGTACTGCATATTTCAGCTGTTCCGAACATCGTATGGATCATCCTGGCCAGCGTGACCGCAGGGGGTGTCCTTAACAACTTCCTCAGTATCCGGTATTTCGGTCCTGTACTAAAGCTGAAAAAAGCCATGCAACAGGTTGCTGAAGGCGATTTTTCCGTCCGACTGGAAACGGAAAAGCAAATGAAGGAAATCCGGGATATTTATTCTAATTTCAACCTGATGGTCCAGGAACTGGAAGCAACGGAGATTCTACAGACAGACTTTGTTTCCAATGTTTCCCACGAATTCAAAACTCCCATCAGTGCTATTGAGGGTTATGCAACTCTGCTGCAGGATGATGACATGCCTATATCAGAAGAGCAGGAGCAGTACATCAGCAAAATCCTTTTTAACACCAGAAGGCTTTCCCACCTGGCAGGAAATATCCTGTTGCTGTCCAAGATCGAACACCAGTCGATCCAGACCCGTCAGAACTGGTACCGTCTGGATGAGCAGATCCGACAATCCATTGTTATGATGGAACCGAAATGGTCAGAAAAAGAAATTGAATTTGATGTGGACATGATGGATGTGGAGTATCTTGGAAACGAAAATCTCATCTGTCATGTATGGGACAATCTGCTTTCCAATGCTATCAAATTCAGTCCCTGTGGTGGTACGATCTATATCCGGATGATGCCGGAAGGAGAAAAGATCCGTTTTTCCATAGAAAACGAAGGCCCCCAGATCAGTGAATACTCCATGAAACATATCTTTGACAAATTTTACCAGGGCGACAGTTCCCATAAACAGGAGGGAAACGGTCTTGGACTTGCCCTTGTAAAACAGATCCTGAACCTGTGTAAGGGAACCGTTTCCGTGGAAAATATTCCCGGAAGCGGCTGTCGTTTTACTGTTATACTGTAAAACAAATATTTTACACATATCCATAAAACCAAAAAACAGCGGACACCTTATTTTTCATGAGGTTCTTCCGTTGTTTTTTATTTATATAAACTTTTTCATAAACTTCAACAATTGTTGAGAAACAGTTGATGTTAAGTTGCAGATCATCTTTTAAAGTATAGGATAGTTATTTATGAAAAAATACAGGAGATATGGACTATGTTATTAAAAAAAGCACCTGCCTACCGGAAAGCAGAAAAGGAAGATTTTTCAATAATCCGGGAATTTATCCGAAGAAATTATAAAGACCGCTGGGAGTTTGAGGAAACACATACCGAAAAACGTCTGACCAGACTTTTCTTTTACACCTATATGATATACAGAGATAGCGTTACCGTGGCAACCTACCGTGATCAGGTAGTTGGGGTGCTCATTACCGGTAAAGAATCTCATGGCCATTTTGCCCCGGTTTTCCGTTTGAAAAAAGGCTATCATTTCCTGCGCCTGAAGTTTACTAAGGAAGGCCGGAAGAATCTGGAGCATTTTAACAAACTTCAGGATATGAAAAAACAATTGACTGTTTCCCCGGAGAAACCGACTCCCGGAAATATCCTCTTTCTTTATGTAAGCAAAGATTACCGCAGAAACGGAATCGGTACCGGGCTTCTCAAACAGATTTCAACAGAGAAGGATACGGATTATTCCATATATATGGACCAGCTGGATCAAAGAACCTTTATGGAAAGTCATGGTTTCGTAAAGAAAAACGAGGTTTCCCAGATGCGGGAGCTGAACAAAAAACGCTTCCGGGAAAGTGTAGCTCTTTATAAAAAAGAACCGCGTTGCGAAACACATTCATAAATTACGCAGGAGATAAATGGAAAATGAAAAAAATTGGAATCATGGCTGACAGCCACAGTGGCATTTTAAAACAAGAAGCAGAGGAACTGGATATTCATGTCCTTCCCATGCCTTTTTATCTGAATGGAGAACTGTTTCATGAAGACCTGGATTTTTCCAGAACAGGATTTTATGAGAAGCTACGTGAAGGAGCAGATGTTTCAACTTCACAGCCTTCCCCACAGGAAGTTATGGAAATGTGGGACGAAATGCTTTTATCTTATGATCAGATCCTCTACATTCCGTTGAGCAGTAGTTTAAGCGGTTCCTGCATGACTGCTGCCGCCTTGTCTCAGGAACCAAAATACGAAAACAAAGTGTTTGTGGTAGATAACGGGCGTGTTTCCACACCCCTTCACCGTTCCATTCTGGATGCGATAGACCTGGTGGAAGATGGATATACAGCACCGCAGATCAAGGATATTCTGGAAGCTTCCCGTGAAAAAACCGTGATCTATGTCGGATTAAGCACACTGGAATATCTGAAAAAGGGAGGCCGTATCAATACCACCACAGCACTGGCCGCAAATCTTCTCAATATCAAACCGGTTATGAAATTTGGAACCGGTAAACTGGATGTTTTCCAGAAATGCAGAGGCATGAAAAAATCAAGAAAAGCCATGATCGATGCTATGCACAGAGAATTGGAAACAACTTTCAAAAAAGAATATGATGCCGGAAAAGTATATCTTATGGCTGCCTCCAGCAGCACTGCGGAAGTTACCGCAGACTGGATCTCACAGATCCGGGAAAGCTTTCCGGGAATGGATGTGATGTGTGATGATCTTTCCCTTGGACTTTCCTGCCATATTGGCCCGGACGGACTGGGAATCGGATGTTCCTGCATGCCTTTATAAAAAACGTCTCAATATTTTCTGCAAATAATCCAGGGTTGTGGTATGATATTGTTATCAATACATAACAGGCAGATTTTATCTGTTATTATAGCACTTCCAACCATTCATGTTCTGCACAGCTGAACTTGATGCAGTAATTTCTGGGAGTGCTATGATCAGAAGGGAGAAATTATCATGGCAAAAACAATTAAAGAATTAACACAGGATCTTCTTCAGGCACCATCTGCATGCAAAGAAGTAAAAGAAGCGGCACAGAATTATCTGGATGCGGCAGGAACTGAGAAAGAAGCAGATGCGGCAACTGCTTACGTAAAAGAGCTGGAAGCAGATATCATGCCCATCGACGGACTGATCTCTTTTGCAGGTTCTGACATGGGCGCACAGGTATTTGGCGCAGATGACGCAAAAAAGATCCTGGCTCATGCTGAGGAGATCAAAGCTTCCGGTGCAAAATACTGTGACTGCCCAGCATGTGCAGCCTGCGAAGCACTTCTGAACAAAAAAGCAGAAATTCTGAAGTAATCACATGGCCCAGTTTGAAATTGAGATCAAGCTTCCATTAAAGAATCTTAAGGAAACCCTGAAATTTCTGACAGATCAGGGATTTCAGGAGACAGCACAGATCCAGGAAGAAGATACCTATTTTAACAGTGTCTATCATGATGTAAAAAAACGTGATGAAGCACTGCGTATCCGAACAAGCACAGACTGCAGATCCGGTATTTCTAAGACTCAGATTAATTTTAAGGGGCCCAAACTGGATAAAATCTCCATGTCCCGAATGGAACTGGAAACAGAAGTATCCGATGCAGAAGTGCTTAAAAATATTCTCATCCATCTGGATTTTTCTCCGGTAGCGTCTGTCATGAAAATGCGAAAGTATATGAAATGTGGCAGATTTACCGCCTGTCTGGATCAGGTAGAGGGACTTGGAGACTTTCTGGAGCTTGAGGTGATCGCAGAGCAGGAAAGTGAGCGGAAAGAAATTTTATCCAAAATGGAAGATCTGCTTGCCATATTGGGATATCACATGTCGGACACTGTACAGACTTCTTATCTCAGTATGCTTCAGCAAAAATTAAATAAAAATCTTTTTTAAACCAGCAGGAATATTTTCGTGTGAGTATCAAAGGTACAGAATACGGAAATGTTCCTGTTTTTTCTTTTCTTACAATTCTTCGGCGTTCCAAGTTTATCTACCATACTATAAATCCCACATCACAAAGCAACATCAAACCACATTCAATGTACATGTCATTACTATTGACCAATTGTGTTTTTTGTTGTTTTGTGTTTATTTTCATGTGGTTTATTGAATGTTTACAAGATTTTTCGCATTTTATATGTGGATTTATTGATATTTTTTCAAAAAAGCCCTTTACAAATCCACACAATCGGGCATATAATGAAGTCACAAACAACAAGAAAGCATATTAAAGCAATCGCAAACACAACAACAAACCACATTTAAACACGGAGGGAATATATTATGAAAATTCTTGAGTCTAAATTCGTACAGGGCTTTATCAAAATGGCAGATGATGGATATAAGCAGGGATGGCATGAAAGAAACGGCGGAAACTTAAGCTATCGTCTGAAAGCAGAAGAAGTGGAAATGATCCGCCCACGACTGAACGCCCCCGGAGAATGGACCCCCATCGGTGTTGAGGTTCCGGGACTGGCAGGCGAATTTTTTCTGGTAACAGGAAGCGGAAAATACTTCCGTAATATCATCGTTGACCCGGAAGTATGTCTTGCGATCATCGAGCTTGACGAAACAGGAACCAACTACCGTATCCGCTGGGGTCTTGTGGAAGGCGGTCGTCCCACCAGTGAGCTTCCAACTCATCTGATGAACCATGAAGTAAAGAAAAAGCTTACCAACGGTAAACATCGTGTTATTTATCATGCACATACCACCAATACGATTGCACTTACCTTCGTTCTTCCCCTGGATGACAAGGTATTTACCCGTGAACTCTGGGAATCCGCAACTGAGTGTCCGGTAGTATTCCCGGATGGTGTAGGTGTCATCGGATGGATGGTTCCAGGTGGAAGAGAAATCGCGATCAAAACCGCTGAACTGATGAAAAAATATGATGTTGTTATCTGGGCGCATCATGGTATGTTCTGCTCAGGCGAGGATTTTGACCTGACCTTCGGACTTCTTCATACCGTTGAAAAATCCGCAGAGATCCTGGTTAAGATCTTATCCATGGCTCCACAAAAACTGCAGACCATCACACCGAATGACTTCCGCGCCCTTGCAAAAGATTTCAAAGTAACTTTGCCGGAAGAATTCCTTTACGAAAAGAAATAAAATCCTTCATATGCAGCAAATCCTATAATCGGTATCTCTATCTGAAACTTTATCGGAAACAACCAAATATTTGCTGATTTTTGCTGATAAATCTGGTATGATAAAAACATATCTGGTTTATCAGCCAATTAATTTCAGAAAGGATATGGATAAGGTATGGAAGAATTATATAAAGCGATCGAAGAGAAGATCAAGGCAAGCGGATACCCGCGAAAGATTTCCGGAGAGGAAGTTTACGACGACATCTGCGATCAGATCGATGGGAAAGAGAATGGAAGCTATGTGCTGCTTTCCAAATTTGATGATGATGTGATCTTTGAATATCATATCTCAATTATGAACAGTGAATTTAATCTGGGTATTCTTACCATGCGTACTCCGGAGGGTGTATTCGAGACAGATTTTGACAAATAAGTTAAGTACAGATTTTGATTTTGGGTCATGGATATAATACAGATGTCCATAATCACTGCTTAAGGTTTTTTGAACCCTACAGGGAATTTGAGATTTTCTTGATCTGATTAAATATATAGAGGCAGTTGATTTACATAATTTATATTATGTGAACTAACTGCCTCTATATTTATATGCAATGCATGTCAAACGAATCAGTTACTCCGCAGTCCCATTATTCATCAGTCCTCGCGAAGACGTACCGCCTTGGCCGCCTGACGCCGTCTGGCATCATCCAGAGCCGCATAATGCTTCTTAGTAGTATTGACATCCTTATGACCCAAAACATCCGCTACAAGGTAAATATCACCGGTTTCCTGGTACAGGGCAGTACCATAGGTGCTGCGAAGCTTATGCGGGGTGATCTTTTTTGTAGTTGTGATCTCCCTGGCATATTTTTTAACCAGATTCTCGATAGCCTGAACACCGATCCGGCGGCGTTGGGTAGAATAGAAGAGAGCGTGCTCATGGCCTGCCAGAGGCGTAATATTCTCCCTGACTTCCAGATATTTCTTCAATGCTTTTTCTACTTCAGGACCAAAGTATACAACCATTTCATTTCCGCCTTTTCGGGTAACTTTGATTCCATTGTTTTTGAAGTCTACATCCTCAACATCCAGTCCGACACATTCCGATACTCGGATCCCGGTACCAAGAAGGAGAGTAACAATAGCAAGATCTCTGTCCTTCGTTTTTTCATGGTACATCCGTTTCTGCCCGGTCAGCGTATCTCCGCAATGCTCAATATAATCCAGAAGCATGGCAACCTCATCTGTATCCAGACGAATAATATTCTTTTCATGGATCTTGGGCACATCGATCAGAACAGACGGATTGGTGGTAATCATTTCATGTTTATAATAATAAGCATAAAAACTTCTTAAAGCAGAAATTTTACGTTTGACGCCACGTTCACCATTTGTTTCCGTTTTGGAAGAGTCGGCGGATTTATAAACTTTGAGAAATTCTTCATATTCCTCAAGATCAACAGCTTTGATCTGATCCAGAACATCAATTGTAAAATCCGACATATTTTTGTCTTTAAACATTGGATTCTGATCTAACAGAAACTGAAAAAATATACGAATATCATATGCATAGGAAATTCTGGTCTTGGTTGTAGTCGTTGCATCGATAGCCCGGAAATAATCCCTGCAAAATGGCGGAAGCGTTTTTAAAACCTCACGGAGTTTTAAAGTATTGTCAATGTCATTTTGTTCGTGGTAAGTAATTTTGTTATCCATAAAAACTCCTTAATATATAAATTTTACATAATTTGCAGGAAATACCTGAAACACCTGTTAAAAGAAGTGGTTTTATACCCATCTATATCTATACGACAAACCCGAGTTTTTCAAATAGATGGGTAGTATAAACAGCTACTTCCTACAAAATTGCCTGTTTTTGATAAATTTTCAAGTAAATAAAGTGCCTCCTTATGGAAGCACTTTTTATTATTATTTGTCGTTACCCTCTGAGGCTTTCATCAAAAATAACGGTAAACGGTCCGTCATTTTCCAAAGATACTTTCATATCTGCACCAAAAATTCCATGTTCTACAACCGGAACCTGTTTACTGGCTTCCGAAATAATATATTCATATAATTTATTTGCTTCATCCGGTGCACCGGCTTCTATAAAGCTTGGACGGTTTCCCTTACGGCAGTTTGCATATAAGGTAAACTGTGAAACCAAAAGCAATTCCCCGTTTACATCCGCCAAGGACAAATTGGTCTTTCCATTTTCATCCTCAAAAATACGAAGTCCCAGAAGCTTTTTCAGATACCAGTCTGCATCCTCTTTGGTGTCCTCACGGCCAACGCCGATCAGAACAAGAAACCCTTTTCCGATTTTTCCGACAATTTCTCCGTCCACTTTGACTTCTGCATGATTTACACGCTGAATTACAAATTTCATAACCTGTTCTTCCTCCGTCTCCGTCTGTTTTTCTGCTTCAATCGAAAGCCTATATATTTCGCCTGAATAAATTTAACTAAAAATGTAAACATTCGTTTAATTTCATCCCAAACCCCGGACCAGATTCTGTTTTTTTCCGCTTTTACTGTAACTTCCTGTGCTTTTGATACAGATTTTTTCACCGGCATTGGCAGGACCTTTCCGGAAACGGGGTCTACACAATCAATATCTCTATAAAACTCAGCATCTGCAGACATATCTTTTTCATCAAGACTACGTCCGATCAGCTTCCATACAGCAGCATTCAGCACAGCAAATACCGGAACTCCAACGATCATTCCCGGAACTCCAAATAAACCACCACCGACCATGATTGCAACAATAACCATAAAGCTGGACAGTCCGGTCGACTCACCCAGGATCTTTGGTCCAAGGATATTTCCGTCAAACTGCTGAAGGATCAAAATAAAGATCAGGAAATACAAGCTCTGAATGGGATCTACCAGCAAAATAAGAAGAAAACACGGAACTGCTCCCAGATATGGCCCGAAAAACGGAATAACATTTGTAACACCGACGATCACACTGACCAGAATCGCATATGGGGTTCCGATGATCGATGTTCCAACATAACACAATACACCGATAATTGCGGAATCCAGGATCTTTCCGCTGATAAATCCACCAAAGGTTTTATGCGTAAAACGCATGGAATGAACAAGAAAGGTTGCCCATTTGGTTGGAAGAACTGCATAAACAGCCATTTTTGCCTTGGCAACAAATCCCTCTTTATCCGCCAGTATATAAAGGGATACGATCGCTCCAATAAGGAAATTCTTCAAAAAAACAAGAAGATCCAGAAAGCTTGCGGATATATTTTTCATCATAAACTGCATCTGGGGAAGGATCGTATTTGTCAGATACTCCTGTAATCTGCTGGAATACTGATTGATCTGGCTGATCATATCCGGATTCAGTTTCCATCCCTTTTCCACGACGGAATTTAACCAGTTTTCCACTACACTTACATAATGAGGAAAACTGTAGATAATATTCATGATGCTTCGAATCAATTGAGGAAGGATCATCATGACAAGGGCATAAATGACCAGAAACATAAGAAATACAGAAAGGATCACACAGATCCAGCGTACTACTTTCCTCCCCTTTTTCTGAAATGTTTTATTCCTTTTTTCAAAAATCGGAAAAATGATCTTCCGCTCCAGAAAATTAACAATGGGGGTTAGCAGATATGCTATGGCAGCTCCGTAAATGATCGGCGCCATAATACCGAAAAATGTTTTAATTCCGGTGATCAGAGATTTCATATGGAAAATCCCGTAATAAAATAAAATACTGGCAGCAATAACCAGAAATGCAGTCACACCTAACTGCACATAGCGATGGTTCCAACGAATTTTCATAGTAATTTCCTCCACCAGGTGATTATAACATAGCATCTCTGGTTTGTGTCTAAAAAAAACATAAACATTATTTTCCAATAACCTGCAAAGATAAATTCCGACTTCAGGGTATCGCGCTGATACAGAAAACACCCCGCCATAAAATGGCAGGGTGCCTAAAAATCTGATGTTTATTTTTTCAGGCTGTCATAAATGTGAATGGCTTCGATAATTGCCTTCGCAGTTCCATCAATGCCAAGCTTGCTGCTATCCAGACAAAGATTATAGCTGTCCGCAGATCCCCATTTCTTGTTGGTATAATAATTATAGTAGCTGGAACGACTTTTGTCTGTTTTGTTGATCATGTCCTTGGCCTCTTTAGCATTTTTATTGTATTTCTGAGCAATACGGTTGATACGCCAGTCAAGGTTTGCATGAACAAATACACTGAAACAATCCGGATTATCTGCAAGTGCATAATCCGCACATCTGCCGACCATTACACAGGGACCTTCTGAAGCCAGCTTCTTGATTGCCTCAAACTGTGCAAGAAAAATCTTATGGTTCATAGGCATGTCTGTAAATCCGGCTGAGGAATACCCAAATGAATAAGTATCCATTACAAGAGAATAAAGAAAACTGTTTGTTGGCTTCTCATCATGATGCTCAAACAGCTCCTTGCAGATCCCACTGTCATTGGCTGCGTGCTCCAGCAGCTCTTTATCATAGCATTTGATTCCAAAATATTTAGCAACTTCCTGGCCGATCTGTCTTCCGGCGCTGCCATATTTACGACCGATAGTAATAATAGAACTTGTTGTATTGTTACTCATAACAGCCACATCCTTTCTGCTCAGATTCAGCGAATTTGCAAATATTAACTCCGCTTCCTCTTTAATATAGTTATTATACACTATATTCCACAAGTTTTCCAGCTATTTTCGCAATTTTGTCAGCAATTTAACAAAATATTCCGGAAGTGGGGCTGTAAATTCCATATATTCCCCGGTACGTGGATGAACAAATCCAAGGATCATTGCATGAAGTGCCTGTCCCTCCAGATGATAGGGATTTCTGGATGAACCATACACCGTGTCCCCAAGAAGCGGATGTCCGATACTGGCCATGTGCACACGGATCTGGTGGGTACGTCCTGTTTCAAGACGACATTCCACATACGTGGCCTCGCCAAAACGTTCCAGCACTTTGTAATGTGTTATTGCATCTTTACCATTTTTATGATTGATGGCCATTTTTTTACGATCTGTCGGATGCCGTCCAATAGGTCCCTCTATGGTTCCCTCATCCTCTTTCAGATTTCCCTGCACAACTGCCCGGTAGCGTCTGCGGATACTGTGACATTTCAGCTGTTCTGCCAGATCCCGGTGAGCAATATCATTTTTGCATACCAACAATGCCCCGGTGGTATCCTTATCAATTCTGTGGACAATTCCAGGCCGCATCACTCCGTTAATACCGGAAAGGCTGTCACCACAATGTGCCATAACTGCATTAACCAGTGTTCCCTGATAATGCCCGGCTGCAGGATGTACAACCATCCCTTTGGGCTTATTAACGATCAGTACATCTTCATCCTCGTAAAGAATATCCAACGGAATATCCTCCGGAACGATATCCGGCTCACTGGAATCCGGGATCTCCAGATGGATCCTGTCATTTTCACGGACCTTATAATTAGATTTGGCAACCTTCTCTCCCACGGTAATCTGTCCTTCTTTCAGAAGTTTCTGAAGGAAAGACCTGGAAAGACCGCTGTCTTTCTCAGCAAGATAGCGGTCGATTCGTATACCTGATTCTTCTTTTTCTACTGTATAATCATATATTTCCATTTATATCTCCTACAAGAACAGACAAATGCATTATATCTCTGCCCAGATCACTGTTTGATATTCAGAAACGCAAAATCATCATCTCTGTATTTCGTGCATACAAACAGGATCAGAAAAATTCCACTTACAACCACATAAACATCCGCAAGATTAAATACCGGAAAATCGATCAGGGAGAAATAGATAAAATCGATCACATACCCTCTGAAAAAACGATCAATAAAATTCCCCAGTGCACCAGCTGCAAGTACTGTAGCAATGGTGAGCAACGGCAGATAAAACCGCTCTTTCGGAATACGGATCCATGCATAGAGGATCACTCCCAGAAACAGTACACTCACAATGGCAAAAAAGAGTACACTTCCCTGAAACATTCCAAACGCAATTCCCCTGTTTTCCGGATAGAGATAATGAAGTTCAAGTACGCCGGGAATCAGCGAAACCGATGGTTGTCCTTTCAGATACAGATATGACAGCCATTTTGCTCCCTGATCCGCAGCCACGAGTAAGATCAGCAAAAAAATGTCCCCCGACATACACTTACTAAAAGACATTTTCTGATGATGGTTAACACGACTGATCATAGAGTTATCTCCTGAATACAGGAAAGCATTTCTTCATCGGTAACTGTTTTGTCGATAAAGCTTTTTCCGATACCATCCATCAGAATAAACCTGATATGTCCCTGTTCCATTTTTTTGTCTTTCTTTGTTGCGGAAAGAACTTCTTCCGGGATAAGACCATCTACATGCACCGGAAGATCGTAATCCGAACATCCCTGACAGATTTCCTGATATTCTTCTTTGGTCAGAAGTCCTCGTTTCATGGAAAGATATGCCGCAGCTACCAGTCCGACTCCCACACACTGTCCGTGGAGCAGGGTGAAATTCTTAAGTTTTTCTACTGCATGCCCCACAGTATGTCCCAGGTTAAGAAGCGCACGCTCTCCCTGTTCCTTGGGATCACGCTCCACAACGCCTGCTTTGATCTCACAGCATCTGCGTACCATTCTGGCAATCCGTTCCATATCCAGCTTTTTAATCTCTTTCTGCTCACAGCATACATAGCGGAAAAAATCCCCATCACAGATCAATCCTGTTTTTAAGATCTCACCCATTCCGCAGGCAAACTGTTCTGCCGGAAGCGAAGAAAGAGTGCTTAGATTCATATATACAAGACGTGGCTGGTGAAAAGCTCCTACCATGTTTTTGTACTGCTGAAAATCTACGCCGGTTTTTCCGCCAACACTGCTGTCTACCTGTGCAAGCAGTGTTGTCGGTACCTGAATGAAGTCAATCCCCCTGAGATAAGTTGCCGCGCCAAATCCGGTAAGGTCGCCTACCACACCACCGCCTAATGCAACAAGCAGACTTTTTCGGTCAAGACCATTTTGGATCAGGGCCTGATACAATGCCGAAACGGTATTAAGGTTTTTGTTTTTTTCTCCTGCCTCAAAGGTGAACACAGAAATATCGGAACTTACCTCACTTAAAACCTGTTTTACAGATTCTTCATACAGTGGTCCCACATTAGAATCTGTTACAATGCAGATTTTTCTGTCAACAAGTCCTTCTTCCTTCATAACCTGTGCCAGATTAGAAAAATCTTCTTCAAAACAGATGGGATAATGAAAATCACCTTCTCGTTTTACAAGTAATTTTGATGCTGTCATTGCGTTTTCCTCCTAGCTGTTCAGATATAAAGCAGAATCCGTACCCCAAGACGTCCTTTTTTTGTCTGACGGGATACCCCATCATAAATAAAACGTCCCTTTTTCCGAACGGATATGATGTCTCCCTCTTTGGGCTCATAACCATTGGATGTGATCAGTTTTCCATTTACAAAAACAAGCCCTTCTTCAATACAATGCACAATACTGCTTCTGGAAGTCCCAAAAGCCAGTGCGATCAGAGAATCCAAGCGTACGGACGCACAGGTTCCACTAACTGGTTTCAGTTCCGGCCTCGGAAGATCACCCGGATCTTCTATCTTCGACGCCACAACTGTGGTATGTCTTACACGACACAGATTCTCCAGAAAAAAATCTGTCATCTGACGCAGACAGAAAAAGCTCGCAGTATGATCTTCTATAAGAATATCCCCAACAACACTCCTGTCAACCCCAAGATTCAGGATCGCTCCCAAATAATCCCGATGTGTCAGATCTTCTGAAAATTTCACTGCTTTTGGCTCAAGCCGGATACAATCAATGGGATAATCCCATGTAAAAGCAAGAGCATCAGGGTGAAAGGCTACCATCTGACGCTCTGCATTCTCATATCCGCCAAAACCTTCCGCTGTAACACCCAGCTTATGAAAATTCTGACTGTTTAAAATATTCCGTTCATTTAAATTAAGAAAATCCGTAAATGTGGTAATATCTCTCTGATAGGCCAGATTTGCCAATTCACGGATTCTCTTAACAAAAAGTTCTTCTTTATCCATGAGGTTAATAACCCACTCTAACAGACGGCACAGAACCGCCAAGGATATTCTGAAGATCACCTGTAATATCTACATTATATGGTCCAAGTACAAAAATATAGCTGGATACCTGCTGAAGGCTTCCTCCAAGTGAATAACATGCACCGGAAGTAAAATCGATGATCCTCTGTGCAAGCTCCACATCGATTCCTTCAAGATTCAGGATCACGGTAGAATTATCGACCAGTGTATCCGCAATTTCTCTTGCTTCCTCCATGGTTGTAGGCTTGATCACACAAACTTCCATATTTGCAACCTGGGAAGAACGCTTGCTTGTACGCATTGGGGTAATCTTGGAAGAAGATGCCGGTCTGGAAATACGTTCCTGCCTTGCCGGGGCCTTGGCTGCAGCTGTCTTTGCAGATGACTTGGCAACAGGTGCCTTAACCGTTTCATCTTCCGGCTCATCATCCAGAAAATCCTCTTCCTCGTCATTTTTTTTCTTGGAAAATTTCTCAAAAAATTTCTTCTTTGGTTTCTCTTCCATATCATCATCTTCATCGAGGAAATCGTCATCATAATCGTCCTCATCCTCAAGAAGGCTATCATCTAACAATTCGTCATCGTCATAATCGTCGTTCAGTTTGATGGCATCTAAAAACTTGTCTAAAACGCCCATTTTAAATCTCCAATCTTATTAGTCTTATAATGCGTAATTTCTTGCACCAAAAATACCAGTGCCTACACGCACCATCGTAGCGCCCTCCTGCACGGCAACCATGTAATCTCCGGTCATTCCCATACTCAGAACACTCATAGTAACATTATTAATGTTTTTAGCAGCAATGTCAACACTTAATTTCTTAAGTTCACGGAAAATTTCGCGATTTTCCTCTGCATTATCAACATAGGGAGCAATTGTCATGAGCCCCTTTATCCGAATGTGTGAAAAATCTGCGATCTGTTCTATAAGCGGTAAAACTTCTTCCGGTTTCAGACCAAATTTACTTTCTTCCTGCGCTACATTTACTTCTATAAGGATCGGAACAATAACCGCTTTTTTCGCTGCTTCTTTTTCAATCGTCTCGGCCAGGCGAAGCGAATCTACAGAATGGATCATTGCAACTTTATCCACAATATATTTTACTTTATTACGCTGAAGATGTCCGATCATATGCCATTTGACATCTGAAGGCATCTGATCATATTTATCCACGATCTCCTGCACTTTGTTCTCTCCAAAGACACGTGCTCCGGCATCATAAGCCTCCTTCAGCATCTCCACCGGTTTGGTTTTGCTTACTGCGATCAGTGTGACTTCATTCGGATCTCTGTTAATTTTATTGCAGGATTCATTAATATTTTTCTGCACCTGTGCCAAATTTTCCGCTACCATGATATAAATCCTCCTTTAATCAGTAAAGTATATCCTGTTCACTTACTTTATCTGCATTTTTCACAATACGGTCATATCGGACAAGCCCATTATAGGTTTCCTTTGATACAACCGCATATTCCTCATTTTCATCCAGGATCTCGATCCGGCGGAATACCGCATATCCCTGATTGACACAGAAAACTCCCTCCAGAACTTCTGTATCTCCGATGATAAACTTCTCTCCACTATCCGGCTCAACAAGAGCATCGCCTTCTTTAAATTTATTCTTGTCTACGTAATAAATATAGCTTGTTTCCTGTGTTTCTTTGTCTGTGATCTCATCACGGCCATAGATACCGGCACTGACAAAGGTTGTCGTACTGTCGCCTTTTTTATTTCTGCCGGAAAGCATAAATCCGGATTGCTGTGTTTCATCATCCGTCGTAAGATATTTGGAAGGTATTGCATAAAACTCCTTCGTTACGATAGAAGATAACGGGATCTTTAAACCTGTCACATTGTTCGTGACAAGTTCTATTTCCAGAAACCGGTCTGACGCATATCGGATCAGTCCTTTATTAAAATCAATCTTACCGTATTTAGCCCCATCGATCTCCATGATTGAAAAGTCTCCTGTCTGCGTCAGATCATCTTTCAGGAACTTGACGCGGATCGATGTACGCTCCTTCAGATTAGCAGCCTGCTTCTCACTTAAAGGGATCAAAAGACTCCAGCGTTCATCTGTAATGATCGTATAAATATCATCTCCGGCCTTTATCTGTCCATCTGTTTTCAGATCCGTTTCCTGATAGGAATTCTGATCAAAATCAGCAGCTGTGACATTATCAACGGTTTTGGTTTCGTAGCCATCTGTAGAATACAGGATGATCCCGTCTGTCTGCGCACGGCGGATATTTGGATCACTGGAAACTATAGTTGTAACTGTGGCTTCCTCTCCATCTTCAGACGTCGTGCTTGCAGAAGAAGCTCCCGAACTGTCTGAAGCATACTGAAGGATGCTTCCATTGAGCTGATATTTAAAACTATAGGCACTGTTGAATTTGCTGGGATCAAATCCTTTGGAAAAGCTTTGCATATTACTGCGTATATCCGCCAGCTCCTCTCTGCTCAGAGAGGTTACATTGTCTGCAGATCTTGAACTGTTCAGGCTGTAGACAGCACCGTTGGCATTGATCTTGGTACCTTCCCTTGCGTAATATGTAACGTAACCGCCCGCATCTGCCTGCACTACGTTCTCTGTCATGATCGCCAGCCCTGTGTATGTCTCATTCATGGATAACGGACCGGAGGGAACCTGATAAGATTCCATATGAGAAGCTGTAAGATAAAGAATCACACTAAAGATCATATAGATAAAAATTGCTCCGAACATTACAGTTCCAATGTTCAGACCAAAAATTTTACGAAGCTTTGCTAAGAATCCCGGAGTTTTTCCGGAATGTACTTTATTATCCGGCAAATGAATGCCTCCTTTACATCGTTCATCTCTTAAAGTTCGTTTTATTGTAACATTTTATTTAAATGAATACAAGCTTTAAAACGTGCGAACATACTTTCCGAATATCCGTTTGCCATTTTTTCAAAAGTATGTTATACTATTCAAAATATAATTTCGTGATGCTGTCATATTATGGTCGACAGCAGATAAAATCAACCCAGGGAGGTAAGTACACATGACATATGGCAGAATCAGTAAAAAGCAGCAGGAAATACTGGATTATATGAAAAATGAGATCCTTAACAGAGGTTTTCCGCCCTCCGTCCGTGAAATCTGTGAAGCAGTAAACCTGAAATCCACATCTTCCGTTCACTCCCATCTGGAAGCTCTGGAAAAAAACGGATATATCCGCAGAGATGCCACCAAGCCCCGTGCGATCGAGATCATTGATGATAATTTTAATCTGGTCCGCCGCGAGGTTGTCAATGTTCCTCTTGTAGGCACTGTTGCTGCCGGACAGCCGATCCTGGCAGTGGAAAATATCGATGCTTACTTTCCGATCCCGGCTGAATATATGCCCAATGAACAAAGTTTCATGCTGACTGTCAAAGGCGACAGTATGATCAATGCAGGTATTTTTGATGGAGATCAGGTTCTTGTAAAGCAGCAGGCAACAGCAGAAAACGGCGACATGGTAGTTGCTCTGATCGATGATTCTGCAACAGTTAAGACTTTCTACAAAGAAAATGGTTATTATCGACTTCAGCCGGAGAACGACAATATGGAACCGATCATCATCACCGGTAATCTGCAGATCCTCGGCAAAGTATTTGGTGTATTTCGTTTCTTTTCATAAAAATATAAACAACAGATCCCACCCAATGTAATGTGATCTAAAAAGAGAGATATCTTTAAGGTAGCTGTACAGCCCCACAAAGATATCTCTCTTTTCTTTTTCAACAGAAAACTTCTGCTTTTTGATTTCTTCTTATTTAGTTCACATAATATTTTTACAGTAAACTAATACAACAAATTTTACTCATTCTCACCAAGAAATTCTTCCGCATCAAGAATCTTGCCGTCTCTCCAGATCCTCTCAAGATCGTAGAAAAGTCTGTTTTCCTCATCAAAGATATGGATGATCATATCACCGTAATCCATGAGGACCCAGCTGGAGTTTCTGGTTCCCTCGATCTGTTTTGCTTCATATCCGGCACGGCCAAGCATTTCATCTGCATTGTCAACCATTGCCTGTACCTGATTCTGGTTGGAAGCACTTGCGATCACAAAATAATCTGCGATCACGGAAACCTCATGGATATCAATGATCTTGATATCCTTTGCTTTTTTATCATCCAGTGCCTTGCAGGCGATCCGGACCATCTCTTTTTCGATACTCATAGAATTTTAATCCTCCTGTCTGTTGGCTGCATCCTGCATTTTTCTGTCATGGAGTTCTTTATAATAAACATAAGCATCCCTGGTCGTACTGTCGATTTCCTTGGGATTTTCCTCCAGATATTCCAGTGTATCCTTTAAAATCTCATACATACACTCATCCAGATCTTCAAAAGCAATCTTTCGCACCTTCGCAAGATTCGGAGCTTTGTCACGCATTGGTTCAATATAGTCTGAAATATATACGATCTTCTCAAGAAGGCTCATTCCCGGTCTTCCTGTTGTATGATAAGTGATCGCTGTCAGGATCTCTTCGTCTTTAATATCATATTTACTGCTGGCCACATAAGCCCCCAGTTTGGCATGAAGAAGAAACGGATGATCCTTTTCAAAATCTGATACCGGAATATCATGCTGGCTGCACAGCTTCAGTTTCTTTTTATTAGGAATACACTTTGCACTGTCATGAAGAAGTCCTGCAGCCTGTGCATCCTCCAGATCATAATCATAAACCATGGCAAGCGCAGCACAAGTGTACATAACCCCCATTGTATGCTCAAATCTGGCCTCATCCAGATATTTGGAAAGTTTCTTTTTTATCTTGATAAAATCATATTTTCCCATCTGAATCATTTCCTTTATAGATATCGTTTTTCTCAATATAGGAAATCACAGGCTTGGGAACATAATAGCGGAGACTCTGCCCGCTTTCATGCCAGGAACGGAGCAGCTCACTGGAAACATCAATATTCATGGTATCCAGTCGAATAAAATTCCCGTTATACTTCTGTGACAGAAGTTGCATCTGCTGATCAAGTTCCTTCAATGGAGTATGATCTCTGGTTGCCACTACCAGTACTGCTTCCTGACAAATGCGTTCCGGTTCCATCCAGGTATCAAAATTAAAAAGCGAATCTGCACCGATGATAAAATAATACTCTGTGTCCGGATTCGCTTTATTCAGCTGTTCCAGAGTCCGGTAAGTATACGTATAGCCTTCCTCATGCATCTCGATCAGAGACAGCTCAAAGTGAGGATTATCCTCTATGGCAAGACGGACCATTTCCGCACGCTGTTCATCAGTCGCTCTGCCCTTACGGTTCCGTTTATGAGGTGGATTTCCGCAGGGCATGAACAAAACTTTATCAAGCTCAAGCTGTTCATAGGCTTTTTCTCCCAGGATCAAATGCCCCATATGAATGGGATCAAAAGTACCACCCATGATTCCTATTTTTTTTGTTGCTTTGCTCATTTATAACCTCCCGAGATTACGGAAGAATGATTTTTTTCTTGTCCTTTTTACCTTCTCTGTAGAGAACGATCTTTTTACCGATCACCTGTACTACCTGAGATCTTGTTCTCTCTGCAAGAACCTGTGCCATTTCACGTGGATCCTCCAGACAGTTCTGAAGAACGCTGATCTTGATCAGCTCTCTTGCTGCAAGAGCTTCCTCAACAGCAGCGGTATTTTCAGGAGTAAGACCACCCTTGCCAAGCTGAAGGATCGGATCCATTGTCATGGCAAGGCCTTTTAAATATGCTCTCTGCTTACTTGTCATTGTCATACCTCTTATTTATAATAATCAAAATCAAAGCCATACATACGAACCGTATCGCCTTCCTGGATACCGGCTTTTTCCAGTTCCTCCAGGATACCGCCCTCTTTCAGGAATTTCTGGAAGAAGGCAAATCCCTTCTCAGAATCCAGATTTGTATAGCCAAGCATTTTTTCAATCTTAGGACCTTCCACAAGGAATACTTCCGGATCTTCCTCGCTGCGCTCCACAGTAAACGGAAGATTTTCATTTACAAGAACATCTTCCGGGAAGAATTCCTGTTCAAACACTACCGGTTTCATCGGGCTCTTATCCAGAAGCTCTTTCACATGGAAAAGGAGTTCTCTGACACCCTGCCCGGTAACGGCTGAAATTGGATAAACCGAAATACCCTGTGGCTCAAATTCTGCTTTCAGTTGATCAATAGGGCTTTCTTCGCCATCATCAAAAATACAGTCAATCTTGTTGGCTGCGATCACCTGCGGTCTTGCTGCAATTTCCGGATTGTAGGCCTCCAGTTCTTTATTGATCTTGTGGATATCCTCCACTGGATCACGACCTTCTACGGAAGCGGCATCTACAATGTGGATGATAACTCGTGTACGCTCAATATGACGGAGGAATTCATGTCCAAGTCCCACACCTTCTGATGCACCCTCGATCAGTCCCGGAATATCAGCGATAACAAAGCCGCCGTTATCAGTATCTACAACTCCAAGATTAGGGCTCAATGTTGTAAAATGATAGTTGGCGATCTTCGGCTGTGCATTTGTTACACGGGAAAGGAAAGTAGATTTACCAACATTCGGAAATCCTACCAGACCGACATCTGCGATCACTTTAAGCTCAAGGAGAACCTCAAGCTCCTGAGCCGGCTGTCCAGGCTGGGCATATTTCGGTACCTGCATGGTAGCTGTTGCATAGTGCTGATTGCCTTTTCCACCACGACCGCCTTTTAATACGACCTGTCTGCGATTCTCACCGGACATATCCGCGATGACCTTGCCGGATTCCGCATCCATGATCACCGTACCTTCCGGAACCTTCAGGACCACATCCTTACCGTCTGCACCATGGCAGCGTTTTTTACCGCCTTCCTGGCCATCCTCAGCTTTATATTTTCTTCTGTGTCTGTAGTCTCCGAGAGTATTCTGGCCCTCGTCGATCTCAAAAATCACATCACCGCCACGGCCACCATCGCCGCCATCCGGCCCGCCATTGGGTACATACAGCTCACGTCGGAAGCTTACATGTCCGTCGCCGCCTTTACCGGAGCGGATAATGATCCTTGCTCTATCTGCAAACATATTACACCTCTATTCCAAAAAAAGGCTCCAAACCGGATCGATTTGAAGCCTTTTACCTATTTCATTACTCTGCGTCTACAGGAACGATAGAAACCTGTTTCTTATCGCGACCTTTTCTTGTGAATCTTACGACTCCGTCTGTAAGTGCAAATAAAGTATAGTCTTTACCGCAGCCTACGTTTTCACCTGGGTGAATCTTGGTTCCGCGCTGTCTGTAAAGAATGTTTCCGGCTTTTACAAACTGTCCGTCTGCTCTTTTCGCACCTAATCTCTTAGACTCGGAATCACGACCGTTCTTTGTAGAACCAACTCCCTTTTTATGTGCGAATAACTGAAGGTTCATCTTCATCATTGTTGTTACACCTCCTTGACTTTTACTGTCAAATATCGATTGTTATAACTACCAGCAATTTCCGTCAGACCGAGAAGTAAGGAATCCATAAGGAGCATCCCCCGTTCAGAAAGATCATTTCTGAAATGAATGGAAACAAATCCATCCTTTTCCTGCACATCAAATTTATCATCTGTGAATTTTTCAAGAGAATTCACCGTGGTAATGATCAGTGCAGATACCGCAGCACAGACAATATCCTGTCCGGCTTCTGCATAACCGGCATGTCCCTTCGAAATAAATTCTTCGTAAGATCCGTTTTTCTTTCTGACTTTAATTGTAATCATGATGACACCAGATTAACCGTTAATCTTTTCGATCTTAACTTTGGTGTACTGCTGTCTATGTCCGTTTTTCTTGTGATATCCAGTTTTGCGTTTGTATTTGTAAACGATGACCTTGCGATTCTTACCGTTTTCAACTACAGAAGCGGTAACACTGGCATCTTTTACATCCTCGCCAACCTTTAATCCGTCATTGCTGACTGCGATCACGTTGTCAAATGTTACGGTTTCACCAGCTTCTACACCGAGCTTTTCAACTTTAATTACGTCACCCTCGGCAACCTTGTACTGTTTACCACCTGTTGCAATAATTGCGTACATCTGTGGCACCTCCTAATTATTTACTCGCCAAATTCGGTGGCTTCTGTTCTGAAACTGAAGCTCTTTAACCTCTTTGTGCGGCATACTCGATTATCATAACAGTGACATACTGTTATGTCAATAGTTTTTTTGATATTTTTATTATTTTTTTGTAAGCTCCCGAATGTCCTCGATCACCGGACGTCTTACTTTCTTTCTGGTCATTTCCAGGATATGCAATGGTGTGATATCAATGGCCCTGCTCTTTATCGGATCCTTTCTGAGAAGCTTCTGTAAAACATGAAAGAGTTCATCTCTGTGATCCGGATTTTCCATGTTGATAAAATCGATCAGGATAATACCTGAAAGATTACGCAGCCGCAACTGCCGGCCGATCTCCGCAGCCGCTTCCAGATTGATCTTGCGGAAGGTTTCTTCCATTTTCTTCTTTCCGGTGTATTTTCCACTATTTACATCAATGGATACAAAGGCCTCCGTCTGCTGGATCACCAGAAATCCGCCGCTGTTCAGCCATACTTTTTCTTTCTGGATCGCATCCAGTGCAGTTTCCACACGATACAGCTTATAAAGCGGAAGAAGTTTGTCCTGATAAAAACGAAGCTTTTCTTTAAGCTCCGGGCTGATCTCTTCCAGATATCCCCGGATCATTTCCCCGATTTCCGGCACGTCGGTAATGATCTCATCCAGGTCACGGCCATAAGCATCTCTTACAGCAGCCACATAAAATGGTTCTGTCTCCAGTACAAGACTGAAACAGGTACGGTTCCGTCCCTGAACTACGGCTTTATGGTAGCGGCCCTTCAGCCACTCCAGTTCCTTCAGGATCTCTTCTTTGGAAGCGTCTGCGGCATTGGTCCGGACAATGATACCGAATTCCTTATCCGGACGCTCTGCTTCCTCTTTCAGCCATCCGCTGAGGCGATGGCGATCTTCCAGTGCCAGCTTGGAAGACAGACCAAACTTTTTATCTCCTGTAGTGAGAACAAGATATCTTCCCGTAAAATTCAGATTGGATGTCAGTGCCGGAAGTTTTCCCTTCATGGCATCCCTGCTCACCTGTACCAGGAGCTCATCTCCAGGCCGCAATGGTCCGTTTCCTTTTCTTCCTGCGGAAAAAACAGCTCTCTGTGCCTCTGCAAGAGAATAGTAGCATCTCTTTCCAGGCTCGATCTGCACAAAAGCCGCCTGGATATTGGATGCGATATTTTCGACCTGTCCGGTATATATATTTCCAAGAATAGATTTTTCCTGATCGGATTCCAGTCGGATCTCAACGATCCGTTCCTCCTCCGAAAGGGCCGCTACTGTACAGGGCACACCATGGATATCCATTCTTGTTATGATCAGTTTACTCAATTTCCTCACCTAATGATTCCAGAGTCACAAAACGTGGGCTTGCATTTTCTCCTTTATCGGCATACATTTCCAGACGTTTCACTGTGAAGGCAAATTCCGGAAGTTCTTCTCCAATCCAGTGGAAAAAGGTGTTTGTTACCATCTCCGGCTTCGTATAATTAGAGCTTGCAGATGCCAGCATATAAAAGAACCCATTCTCTCTTACTTCCATTTTATAGATATTCGGACGAAGATCGATTTCCTTTTCGCTGCGCTTGGTCTGCTTGGTCACTTTGATCTCCGGCTGTGCCAGAAATTCTTTCACACGGCTTTTCCAGTCAATAGAAGGCTCTTTGCCCGGACGGAATTCCACAAGATAATCTGCTGCTGCCACCAGTGCCATCGCTTTACCCGCTTTTCCATCCTCTACCTTGCGGACGCTAACGATATGCATCCCCTCTGCCATCTGTTCCTCCAGACGGGCTGCGATCTCTGCAGTAGGCATATCTTCTGCCATTTCCAGGTCAAAATAATCTCCGAGACTCTCCATCCCCACTCCAAGCGGAACCGCAAAAGACATGATCATATGCGGGCTGTATCCACCGGAAAACGCTACCGGGAGCTCTGCACGACGAAGCGCTTTCTGGAAATAACGCATGGTATCCAGATGTCCCACAAACTTCATAGGACCCTCTTTGCTGAATTTAATTCTTACCTTCAAGGCAGACACCTCCTTTAAATTTCATAGCTCCACATGCGGAACATTTCTGACGGCAGTTTTCCGTCACAACACCCTCTTTTGCACGCTGCCATTCACGCTCCAGGAATCTGCGGCTGACACCGGTATCAATGAAATCCCATGGAAGGATCTCATCCAGGCTTCTTTCACGAAGTGTGTAGAATGTCATATCCACTCCGCATTCAGCCATAGCTTCCTTCCAGATATCATAATCAAAATTTTCTGTCCAGGCATCGTAAAGGGCACCTTTTTCATAAGCCTTCAGGATCACATCCGCGCATCGTCTGTCCCCGCGTGCGAGAAATCCTTCCAGAGCTGTTACATCCGGTTCATGCCAGTTATAACGGATACTTCTCTGATTCAGCTGGGCGCGGACTTCATTTTTAACCACCTTGGCTTTTTCCACAAAATCCTGCTCTGTATACATTGGTGCCCACTGAAATGGGGTAAACGGCTTCGGCACAAAGAAAGATGTGCTGACGTTGATCTGTACCTTGCCTTTACGCTGTTCTTTCGGAACCACCTCATAATAGGTCTCTGCGATCTTCTGTGCCAGATGAGCAATCCCCTTCATATCGTCTTCTGTTTCTGTGGGAAGACCGAGCATAAAGTAAAGCTTCACCTGATTCCAGCCACCCTTGAATGCTTCGCCCGCACCATGGAGGATCACTTCCTCTGTCAGACCTTTGTTGATAACGTCACGAAGTCGCTGAGAACCGGCCTCCGGAGCAAAAGTCAGGCTGCTTTTCTTTACATCCTGCACTTTACTCATAACATCCAGTGCAAAAGCATCAATTCGAAGAGACGGCAGGGAAATGTTGATTGCTTTTCCGTGGAATTCCTCGATCAGGAAATTCACCAGTTCTTTCAACTGGGAATAGTCACTGGAACTTAAGGAACTAAGGGAAATCTCTTCGTGTCCTGTATTTTTCAGCATGATACGCGCCGATTCCTTCAAAGTCTCCACATCACGTTCACGGGTCGGACGATAGATCATACCTGCCTGGCAGAAACGACAGCCTCGAATGCATCCTCTCTGGATCTCAAGAGTTACACGATCCTGTGTTGCCTTAATGTGAGGAACGACCGGTGCCTCCACAGCACGATATTCCTTTTCCATATCAATGATCAGCTGTTTCTGGACCTTCTCAGGAACACCATCCGCCGTCGGTGCAAAGGATGCGATCGTACCATCTTCTTTATAGGTAACTTCATAGAGAGACGGAACATAAATTCCAGGAATCTTAGCTGCTGCCAGAAGGAAATCCTTCCTGCTGCCGCCAGCCTTTTTATTGGCCTTGTATGCATCAAAAAGTGCATCATAAACCGTTTCCCCTTCTCCGATATAAAACATATCAAAAAAAGGTGCCAGCGGCTCCGGATTATACGCACAGGCACCGCCACCGATCACAATAGGGAAATCCTCACCACGGTCTGCGCTTTTCAGCGGAATACCACTGAGATCCAGTACCTGGAGGATATTGGTGTAGCACATCTCGTACCCGATCGTAATTCCGAGAAAATCAAAATCCCGGATGGGCTCCTGGGATTCCAGTGCAAACAACGGAATCTTCTTCTCCCTCATCACCTTATCCAGATCCGGCCATGGAGAAAAGAGACGCTCACACCATACATCCTCACGCTGGTTGAACATGTTATAGAGGATCATCATGCCCAGGTTTGACATGCCGATCTCGTAGACATCCGGGAAGCACATTGCAAAACGGATATCTACCGCATTTTTATCTTTCATTACGGAGTTGACTTCACCGCCAATATAGCGGGCAGCTTTATCAACTTTGAGCAAAATTTCATCACTTAATGCTAATTTTCTCATTCTATCCCTTTCTAAAATTAGTAATATTTCACAAAGAATTTAAAGATATAAAATTCAGTGAAACATCAAAAATGTTTATATTTGTAAGCCAATTCTTGTGTAAAAAGTTGCTATAAAATGATGCCCAAAACCCCGTTTGGTCAAAAATGGACATTTTTTCAACTTGCCAACAACGGTTATCATTACCCTCAAACAGTTAATATCCTGCGGATTTTCGCGAACTTATCGTAAAGAAAAATGGCATTTTGTATATTAAAATACAATGCAATGCCAAATATCACTAATAGCACAAAATTGACATACCTTCTCCCTATTATAATCATCTATGGTTAGGATTTCAAGAAAATTGTGTTCTTAACTGTATATGGCGATTGCATCCTTGTGCAGGGAGAATAATCCGGATCCGGACTCCAGTAAGGTTTCCTGGCATTTCATCAGTATTTAAAAAGAAATTCCACCATCTGCGTATTTGCACATTTACTTTCCTCCATTTCAGGAAAAGTTGTACTAAAAGCATGCGGAAGTTTTTTGTCCACCTCATAATCTTCAAGATGACAGATCACACCGGCTTTTTTTATCGCTTTTGCATACTGTCTGCTGTAATTTCGAAGAGTATCTCCGTAAGCTGTGACCAGAAATGACGGTGGCAGGTTTCGGATAATTTCTTTGTTTTCCGGATTTATATATGGATAAAACGAACTCTTTTTCCAGTGTTTCCCGTAAATATAGGAGGGAAGAACCTTCATAATTTTTCGGGGACGGTAAATATCCATGAAATGACAGGGCTTTCCATCTCCCATATAGTCAATGTCACAAATGAGTTCCACATCTTCCGGAAACGGATATTCCGCTTCATGTTTTTTCAGAAAATTATCAAGAAGTTTTTCTTTTTTTGCGGTTTGCTGTGCAATCATTTTATTAAACATGATTTCCCCTCCAGCTATGAAACAATCTACTATTAATACAAATGAATTTTCTTCTCTACAAGTCTGTCACCTTCATACTGCAATTTTACAGAAAAAAAGCGTTTTTCTCCTGAAAGGAGCAGATCAAGAAATACCTGATCCCCCTCCCATGCCGGAAGATTCGGCACCATGGCTTTGTCAACCCAGCAAAGTTCTCCCTCATCACATTCAATCAGTTCTCCTGCATATTCATCGGCCGTGAACACACACATAAGTTCTGATTCGCATTCACTGTTTATAAATGTCACCAGGCCACGGAACTTATAGGAGGTAAGTGTCAGCCCTGTTTCCTCTTTCACCTCACGAACAAGGCATTCTTCCGGAGTTTCCTGACTTTCCACATGCCCGCCAACGCCGATCCATTTGCCCTCATTCATATCATCCTGTTTTTTTACTCTGTGAAGCATCAGGAATTTATCATCGTTTTCTATATAACATAATGTCGTTGTCGTCATTTGATCCCTTCTTTCAGTTCCATCATCCTGCCACTGCCAGTGTGATATAAACCAGGATTGAAACCACACAATACAGAGAATTTGTTGTGGATGCATAAGCACTGCTCTCTTTCTTTCTCAGAAAAGTCTGCATACTGAATGTAGCAGGCGAGGACATATATGTAATAACCGCCAGGTTCAGAAGCCTGGAACCTCCTACCAAATATTTTACTGCCATGAGAACTCCCGCAATCATCACTGCCTGCAAAAGGACTCTCAGCAATATGGTTTTGAGGCAGGGGCTGATAAGTTCCGGCGCAAGTTCCATACTGTACCCAACTACAATAAGAATAATCGGCGTAATGGCCGTTGTCAGAATATTCTCCACACTGAGATAACAATTGCCAAAAGGACTGTCCAGAAGCTGGGTGATCATTCGTGTCAGTCCCGCAATAATTCCAAGAACCGTTCCTATAAAAGCAGGGGTTCGCAATGCACTGTAAAACAGGCTTTTTGCATTGATCTTTTCCCCGTTTTCCGTCTGTCCCAGCATTCCCATATACACACTGAATCCAAAAAGAAGTCCCGCAATATCCAGCACTGCAATCTGTGAAAGATTTTCGCTGCCACAAAGACTTGTATACAACGGATAAGCCATCATTCCACCTTCATAGATACAGACCAGAAACGGAAGATATTTCTTATATGGCTCGTCCATAAATCTTTTCATCCAGAATCCTGCCCCAAATGAAATCAAGAGCATCACAAACATGATCAGAACCAGAATTCCGATCTTTCCACTGTACTCTGCTGTTGCCAGTGCATGAAAAATTGCCACAGGAAGCATAATATTTGTTACCAGTGTTTTCATGTTATTGACACCACTCTGATCTAAAAGTTTCCATTTTCTGCACAGGATTCCAAGAATGATCATCGCCAGTACAGGCAAAACAATCTCCAAAACTTCCATCCCTCTGTCTTCCTCTCCATTGTCTTTAATCTTTTGTTTTTATCTGTTTCTGTGCATCTGCAAAATCTCCATCATCACTTCATATACCGCCATATTCTCTCTCACCACCAGAGCCAGGCTCTCTTTCGCCTGATTCAAAAGATGAAAAAGTTTTCGTACACTGGAATATTTTTCCGCAGAGCACCTGGATCTTAAATATCCTTTTTCGTCGTAATAATACTGTTCATCCAGCAATACAACGATCTTCTCCGCGTCTCTCACTGCCTGGATACCAAGCTGTCCAGAACCCTCTGGCATCCGCTGCTGATATCCCTGTCCCGCAAAATCATTCAGAAAATTTTCCACCTCGCGGTCATTATTGGCATACACCACTGCAATATGCGGATACCATCTGGGGCTTCTTTTTTCCGGCAGGTGCATCATGTTCTGGATAAAAGAGGAAAGTTCCGCATTGGTACGGATCCGGTTTGTCAGATGGAATTTCTGGATCTCCGGCAGATTTCCCAGGCTTTCCACAATGCTACGATCCATCTCTTCCGGTGAGATCACATCCTCGGAATCACTGGAAAAGATCACCGGCCTGTGCTCACTCCATGTAAGCAGAACCGATAATTTTTCCAGGGACAGAAGATGTGCTTCATCTACCAGAATGCTGCTGTAACAGCCAAGATCCGTCGTTCCGTCCAGCTGAGTATCTGCCAGAAAATCTATCCGCCGCAGACGTTCATGAAGAATCTTCCATTCTTTTCCCGCCTCTCCACAGTGAATGATACAGACTCTCTGGCGCACGGACAACTTCATCGCAATATCATAAAGCAACAATGTTTTTCCGGTTCCTGGAAGTCCGCTGAACCAGAAATATCCTCCTCTTTCTCCACGTATTCTCTTCAGAATCTGCCGTTCAATATCTCTCTGCTGGGAAGTAAGGAAATACTCTTTTTTGAGAAAACGCTCCGGTTCTGTCAGCGGAGAGATCAGATAAAGCTCTGCCTGAAACAGATCCTCGATATCTCCCTCATAGTCCGGGCTTTCTTTCCCCAATGCAATACATAGCTGTTTCCAGTCCCCCTCCACAATGTGATCATGATTGGTCAGTCTCACCAGATGATCTTCACTGCTGATATAGGTATACGACAGGATCGGTTTTCCAAAAACAGACAGATAATACCGGTTCTGGATCAGCTGTCTCCGGATAGCCTCGTCCGACACAATGCCGCTTTTCAGTTCAATATTCACGATCTGGTCATCTTTGATCTGAAGAAGATCGAACTCCTTTCCAAGCTTCGGGATCTGAAACGAATAGAAAAAGCGCAGCTTATACACTTCCTCCATATGCAGTTCCAGTTGCTTCACCAGTGCTTTCATACTTTCCAGTTCCCACTCTTTGATCCTGAGAAAAAAATCTCTGCTGGAAAGCTGGCGTTCCAGCTTCTGGACACATTCCATATTCTGATTTCTTGTAAGTGCATAGATCGATATTGCCTTCATATTTTAACCCTTACCTGCTGTTTATTTCTTTATCCGCAGTGTCCTGAGATGATCCTTCTGCTCCTGTGTGATCCGGTAGCTTTCAATGGATTTCTGGATCGTCTTGTTATGAGTCCAGATATCCATTCTCTGCTCTTCCAGGAATGGAAGGATCTTCTCATACTGTTTTGCCAGTGCTGTAGCAAAATACCAGGCTCGCATCATATTTACATAATATTCTTCCGAGCGGATCGCTGCCACTTTCTCCGGATATTCCGGTTTAAATCCTTCGTCCAGATAATGGCGCATCAGCATACTGATCCCGAACCGGATAGTATAGGGCTGATCCGATTCCATCCAGCGATAAACCTCCCGGATAAATATATCACGGTGTTTTTTCATCATATGGAGCGTCAGCAGATCACAGGTCGCCCAGTTATCAATATGCGGAAGAAAACACTCCAGTTCTCCCAGACATTTATCATAATCTCTGATCTGCTCGATCAGCAGGCCATGGAGATTATTTTCCTCATAATACTGATGAGGAAGAACCTTCAGGAACATTTCGGATCTTTCAGTTTTTCCAAATTCTTTTGCAAATTTCCGGAGTATCGGTGTCCGGATACCGATGATCTTTTCTTTCTCCACAGTCGGAACCAGCCTTGCATGAAAATCCCGATATCCTGTATCCTGCATTTCAAACAGTCTTTTCCGGACATCCCGGATCATCTCTTCCTGATTCATTTATCATCCCCGCCTTTTATACCAAAGATCGCGATCAGAGAACTCACAAGCAGAAGCATGGGGTAAAACAGCTTCGGCATGATCTGAAAAGCAGAAAGCTCAAATCCCAATTCCTTTGCCGCAGAAATGGCAACCAGCATCTGGGCTCCGTATGGGATCACCCCCTGGAAAATACAGGAAAATGTATCCAGGATAGAAGCTGTCTTTCTGGAAGTGATCTTATATTCCAGCGCCATTTCCTTTGCAATGGGGTTGGCCATAACAATAGCCACCGTATTATTGGCTGTTGCAATATCCATAGCTCCAACCAGAAGTCCCATACCAAGAAGTCCGCCTTTTTTCCCTTTAAAAACTCTCTGTATTCCGGAAAGCAGCGCTTCAAAGCCTCCATGCTCCCGGATCAGCGCACACATGGCTGCTACAAGGATAGCCACCATACATGTCTCAAACATCCCGGAAACACCGGAGCCAATATTTGTCAGAAGCTCCACTGGCGTGATATGTCCTCCAAGAAGCATAATAAATGCTCCGGAGACAATTCCGATCAGAAGTACCACAAATACATTGATGCCGATAATCCCGCCAATCAGCACCAGAACATACGGAAGAATCTGCACAAGATGATAATCCTGTACCACTCTTCCCTGAATCTCTGTCTGAAAAGACAGGATAAGGATCAGGATCAGTGTAACAACAGCTGCCGGAAATGCGATCCAGAAATTTTCCCGGAATTTATCTTTCATCTGACAGCCCTGACCGTTGCAGGCTGCGATCGTGGTATCAGAAATAAAAGAAAGGTTGTCACCAAACATGGCTCCTCCCATCACCGATGCCACACAAAATGCCATATCAAAACCGGAAGCTTTGGAAACCGCTACCGCAATAGGGGTAAGAAGCGTGATCGTCCCAACGGAAGTTCCCATAGCCACAGATACGAAGCAGGCAACTACAAACAATACCGCAACAGAAAAACGTGCCGGTATCAGAGAAAGCATACAGTAGGCCACACTTTCTGCACTGCTGCGCCCCACAACACCCACAAAAGAGCCTGCGGTCAGAAAAATCAGAAGCATGGTGATGATATTTTTATCTCCTACTCCTTTTGCCATAAGCTCCAGCTTTCTGTCAAAGCTGATCGTTCTGTTCTGAACACATGCCACCAGGATCGCAGACAGAAAAGCCACAACGATCGGTACATTATAAAATCCCATAGGGATCTTCATCACATACTCAAACAAAATCCCCAGTCCCAGATACAGGACCAGAAAAACACCGATAGGCAGCAGTGCGATCACATTTCCTTTTTTCTTCATTTCCTCCATAAAACAATTCCCTTCATCACTTATTATATTCCCGGTTTTTTTCTCCGGGTGATCTGTTTTCTATCATATCATATTTCCCCATTCCTGTCCTGTTGCTGACGGAAACTTCTTCATATTTCCGTCACGATCCTGTTATCTCTGATATTTTTTACCTTATTTAACAAGATTTTCACCAATTAAATCGTTCCTTCCGTTGAAATCCAAAGCTTTTTTCAGTATAATTGGCTGTAGACAATTGTGAAAAAGATATCCGAAGGATTTATGTTGATATCTCTGATCACAGTCATTAAAGGAGGAATATGATTATGGCAACATGGAAAAATCTGGACACTCTTGCTTCTTACAGCAAACTTAACAGTCTGAAAGATCACGTGAACATTGCAGAAGCAATGTCCGGCGAGCAGGGTGCAGAACGTGTAAAGAAGTACAGCGTACCGATGGCAGCAGGTCTGGCTTACAATTACGCAGCTAAGGAAGTGGACGAGACCGTTCTTGACGCACTTTCCAAACTGGCTGATGAGGCAGAACTGATCGAAAAATTCCAGGAATTATATAACGGCGCAGTGATCAACACAGGCGAGAAACGTATGGTCCTTCATCATCTTGCACGTACACAGCTTGGCGAGCCTGTTGTTGTTGACGGTGTGGACAAGCGAGAATTCTATGTAGCTCAGCAGAAGAAAGCTGCAGATTTTGCAAACAAAGTACATGCAGGCGAGATCACAAATGAAGCCGGTGAGAAGTTCACTACGGTTGTACAGATCGGTATCGGCGGAAGTGACCTGGGACCGCGTGCATTATATATCGCACTTGAGAACTGGGCAAAGGCAAACAACACCTTCAAGATGGAAGCAAAATTCATCAGCAACGTTGACCCGGATGATGCAGCTGCTGTTCTTGCATCTGTAGATCTTGCTCACTCTCTTTTCATCGTTGTATCCAAATCCGGTACAACACTTGAAACTCTGACAAATGAGGCATTCGTAAAAGACGCCCTTACAAAAGCGGGCCTGAACCCGTCCAGACATATGCTTGCTGTAACCAGTGAGACCTCTCCTCTTGCAAAGAGTGATGAGTACCTTACCGCTATTTTCATGGACGACTATATCGGCGGACGTTACTCTTCCGTTTCCGGCGTAGGCGGAGCGATCCTTTCCCTTGCATTCGGACCGGAAGTATTCGCAGACATCCTTGACGGAGCTGCCGAGGAGGATAAGCTTGCAACAAATAAGAACATTCTTGAGAACCCGGATATGCTGGATGCCCTGATCGGCGTTTATGAGAGAAATGTACAGGGTTATCCTTCTACTGCAGTTTTACCATACTCACAGGCATTAAGCCGCTTCCCTGCTCATCTTCAGCAGTGTGATATGGAGTCTAACGGTAAATCTGTAAACCGCTTTGGTGAGCCGGTGGATTATGTGACCGGACCGGTGATCTTTGGTGAGCCAGGAACCAACGGACAGCACTCCTTCTACCAGCTTCTGCATCAGGGAACCAATATTGTTCCGCTTCAGTTCATCGGCTTTAAGAAGAGCCAGCTTGGTGTTGATGTTGATATCGAGAACAGCACAAGCCAGCAGAAGCTCTGTGCAAACGTTGCAGCACAGATCGTTGCTTTTGCATGTGGAAAAGAAGATGAGAACCTGAACAAAAACTTCAAGGGCGGACGTCCTTCCAGTATCATTGTTGGTGAGGAACTTACACCGAAGTCTCTGGGTGCGCTTCTTGCACACTTTGAGAACAAGATCATGTTCCAGGGCTTTGTATGGAACCTGAACAGCTTTGACCAGGAGGGTGTACAGCTTGGTAAGGTTCTTGCAAAACGTGTTCTCGCTCATGATACAGACGGAGCACTGAAAGTTTACAGTGATCTTCTTGATATCTGATAAACAGATAGGTACCGTCCCGGAAAATGTTTTTTCGGGACGGTTTTTCTGTATATGTGACCTTAACCGGGAAAGGAAATCTTAAATATGCAGCAGATAAAAATGATCGGTCTTGATCTGGACGGAACTCTTCTGAATACAAAAAAAGAACTCACAGAAAATACCAGGCGCGTTCTCAGGGAAGCTATTGATGCAGGTATCCTTGTTCTGATGGCTACCGGCCGGCCATATACCGGCATTCCCGCGGAACTGAGAAATTTTCCGAGAATTCACTATGCTCTCACCTCCAACGGAGCCAGAGTCCTTGATACAGACCATAATAAACTTCTTATCGAGCAGCTTCTTCCCATGGAAAGTGCAAAAAAAGCTCTCCGTATCTTTGAAAAATATGATACTTTAAGTGAGATCTATTTTGACGGCCAGGGATATGCAGACGCTGCCAAGCTTGATAATGTAGGAAAATACCATCACGACCCTAATATGTGGAATTATGTCCGTACTACCCGTATCGCGGTTCCGGACATCCAGGATGTCATTACAAAAGAAAACAGAAGCATGGATAAAGTCCAGGCGCTTTTTGCAGACATGGAGGAACGTGCCGCCGCCTGGAAGGAATTAAGTGAACTTAAGGAGCTGGAGCTTGTAGGCTCCTTAAGCTACAATATTGAGATTAACGCCGCCGGTGTCAACAAAGGAACCGCTCTTGTTGCTCTTGGCGAAATGCTGGGAATCCCAAGGGAATCCATTATGGCATGCGGAGACGGTGACAACGATGTCCATCTTCTCCGGGAAGTCGGTTTTGGCGTAGCCATGGCCAATGCACAGCCCCAGGTAAAAAAAGCAGCCGATTATATTACTGCTTCCAATGACGAAGACGGTGTAGCACGCGCCATTGAAAAGTTTGCGCTGCACCGATGAGATATTCTATTATGTATGCCAAAAAGGAACCGACAGTTTTTACGCTGTCGGTTCCTTTTTTAGAATGGGATTGAATAGCGGTACATTCACATTCGATCAATATTCATAGTTTCCTGCCGGCTGTTTGATCCTGGTAAGAAGATCATGCCAGGACTGATCCCAGATATACCATTTTCCGGTTTTGGAGTGCTTATATGTACAGATCCATCTGGAACTGTCGCTGCCTGCAAAATCAGTAAATGATCTGTAGATCGCAGGAGTGGTCTGAGTCGGTTCAAAATACGGGATATCTTCACTGATGGAATTTCCCTTACCCGGAAGTGTGTCCTGTCTTAACGTAATGGAAATCGGTTTAGACGGAGTATAATTGTTGGCCGGAGTTGCTCCGTTCAGGTAAGAATTGCCAAGATATTTATATCCGTTATCCGCTTTCATACGATCCCTCAAAAAGTTTTTGTAATACTGAGTCATCTCTTTATTATTGAGATAAGAAATCATCTCCTCGCAGTCCGTCGGATTGGTCGGTGTCCAGGTACGATATGCAAGAATCAGCAGAGCCATGGTCTTATAGCGTCCGTCTGCCGTTGTGATATCATACTGTTTCAGCTCCTCTGCATTGGTCGGGATCGTGGTAAAGGTGTAAGTATAGGTATTTATCGTTACATTAATAACTTCCTTCTGTCCTTTATCATTGGTGATCTCTTTTTTTGCAGATTTAGTTCCTTTTGTAAGAACCGGCTCCACCTGTTTCTTTACTGTCTGTGTCACGTGGACAGTACAGCTGCCTCGCCAGGTACTCTTATCCCGGACCTGGATCTTTGTTGTTCCCACATTCACTGCCGTTACCTTGCCTTTACTGTCTACAGTTGCAACAGATGTATCATCACTGGTCCATACAAGAATCTCTTTATAATTCTTTACCTGAAGCTGTCTCACATCACCTTTATTCATATTTAAGGTGGTGTCACTTAAAGATGGTTTCGGCACCGGTGTAGGTGTCGGCTTCGGTTTCTGCGCTGCTTTTACTGTAACCTTACAGTTGAATTTCTTCGTATTTGCCTTCGCTGTGATCACTGCTGTTCCTTTTTTCACTGCGGTGATCTTTCCTTTGGAATCCACACGTGCGATCTTCGGATTGGAAGAAGAATATTTCACCTTCACAGTTGTTCCTGTCAATTTAATGGCACTGGATTTCTTTTCTGTTAATGTCAGCGATGTCCTGCTGAGCTTCGGTGTTTCTACCTTTACAACACATTTATACGTTTTTTTGCTTACCTTTGCATAGATCGTTGCGGAACCTTTATTTTTGGCAACCACCTGACCTTTGCTGTTTACGGTCGCAACACTCTTTTTGGAAGATCTCCAGGCAACCTTCTGCCTGGTTCCGGTAACCTTAAGTGTTGTCTTCTCACCTTTTAAAAGAGTTACTTTTGTTCTGTTCAGTTTTGGTGCGGCGCTGACCGTCACACTTCCAAATGCCATCGTAAAAATAAGGCTGATCAGCAGCACAAAACACAATAGATTTTTTCTCTTTTTCATTCTGATTTCCCCCTTTCCGGTAAAACGTATATTTACGTCATATATTGCTTTAATCACATTTTAGAGGAAATCCCTTATAAAAACACTAGCACTTATGATAGTATCCTTGTAAATATGATCGTTTATATTCTTTCATCGCCCATACCGGGGCTTATTGTCAGGAAACAAAAATAAAACAGGACTGATTTTTGATACAGATACTTGAAATCGAAAGTTTCATCTGTTTAAAAATCAGTCCTGTTATATAAAAAATATCATGGTTGATCCGTAATAGCAGGCAGATCAAGACATTCGCTATCTGCTCATAATGATACAGTCACGTAACATCGCCAGTGCATGCGCTGTAGTCTGCTCGCGGATCCGCATGCGATTTCCTGTAAAGTGGAACTCTTTGGCAATAGCCTTGCCCTTATAGCAGCAGCCCATAAATACAGTACCAACCGGAGTTTCCTTTGTTCCGCCTCCCGGTCCTGCCAGACCCGTCACGGAAATACTGATGTCTGCTCCGGATGCTTTGCAGGCGCCCTTTGCCATTTCTCTGGCACATTTGGCGGAAACTGCCCCCTGCTCCTTCAGAGTACGCTTCTTCACTCCCAGACATTTATGCTTGGCCTTGTTACTGTAAGTCACAAAGCCATAGCCAAACACCTCAGACGCACCGGATACATTGACAATGCGCTGGGCGATCATACCGCCGGTAAGCGATTCCGCCAGGGAAAGCTTCAGATCTTTCTCTTTCAGAAGATCGATCACTGCTTCCTCCAGTGTCTTGCTCTCATCTGTAGCGAAAACATTCTCTTCAAAACGCTTCTTTAGCTCCTTGACAACCGGTTTGATCAGCTTTCTGCAGGCCTTTTCATTCTCTGCGCTTGCTGTCACACGAAGATGCACTTCACCGGTTTTTGCATAAGGTGCAATGGTAGGATTGGTCTGGCTTTCGATCAGATCCTGGATTTCCTCTGCTACCTGACTCTCACCGATCCCGCTGATCTTTACCATCTGGGACACAATGATCTCCGGCTGGTTTTTCTGCAGATATGGGACAACGTACTCCTCGAACATGGGCTTCAGCTCATTGGGAGGTCCAGGAAGAAGGATCGCGGTTTTTCCTTTTTTCTCAAGGATCAGTCCCGGAGCAGTTCCGTTATGATTGTCAAGAACAATGGCTCCCTCAGGAACCATGGCCTGTTTATAGTTGTTCTTCGTGATACGTCTCTGAGGATTGTTTTTCTCATATTCCTTCAGATATTTATCGATCAGTTTCCTTGAGTGGGAATCTTCCTTAAGAGGCATTCCCATCAGATCCGCAGTTACTTCCTTGGTGATATCATCCTCTGTTGGTCCAAGACCTCCGGTGAGGATCACAACATCGGAACGATCCAGTGCAGTACGGATCACGTCACGCATACGGCCTTCATTATCACCTACTACATCCTGATAGTAAACACTTAACCCAAGCAGGGCGCATTTTTCAGAAAGATAGGCGCTGTTGGTATTTACGATATTTCCTAGAAGGATCTCGGTTCCTACGGATATCAGTTCTGTGATCATGAAAAGAAACTCCTTTCGTATACTCTGATCCCTACTCCTGCATGGAAAGGACCTTTCTGTTCTGCATGATATAAGTCAGCAGGGAGATAATGGTCAGTGCAACGGACAGCCAGATAAATATCTGTGTCAGCACTGCAAAAACACCTCCGAAATCCAGCATCAGAAGTATGATCATGATCATCTGGGAAACGGTTTTGAATTTTCCCCAGTAGTTTGCGGCAATGACAATTCCGTTCTCCGCTGCGATCAAACGGAAACCGCTAATGATAAATTCCCGTCCGATGATAATGATCACAACCCATGCCGGAAGCTTGTCAACCTCGATCATACAGATCATGGCAGAGCATACCAGAAGCTTGTCTGCCAGCGGATCCATAAATTTTCCAAAATTGGTTATCAGGTTATATTTTCTGGCAAGATGACCGTCAAACCAGTCTGTCACACTTGCTGCGACAAAAATCGCAAGACAGATCCAGCGGTTTGCTTCTCCTCCCCAGCCTGTCAGTAAGAAAACTACAAGAAATGGTACAAGTATCATTCTTGCAACTGTAAGTTTATTCGGTGTATTCATCGCTCAGCACTCCTATCAAATCATACTCAAGCGCACCTGTCACACGTACCTTTGCAAAATCACCTGTCATAAGCAGTTCGCCTGTCTGAACGAAAATGTATCCGTCAACCTTCGGTGCATCCCCGTAGGTACGTCCGATATAGGCACTTTCATCTGCAACTTTTCCTTCGATCATAACAAGAAGTTCCTGTCCGATACGGTCCTGGCCTCTGTCATAAGAAATCTCCTGCTGAAGCTCCATCAGCTCGTCTCTGCGTTCTTCCTTCACTTCTTCCGGAACCTGGTCTGCCATCTCTGCTGCCGGGGTATTCTCCTCCGGAGAGTAAGTGAAGACACCGAGACGGTCAAATTCCATCTCATCTACGAACTCCTTCAGTTCTTCATGGTCTTCCTCCGTCTCACCCGGAAATCCGGTGATCAGAGTTGTACGCAGTACGATATCCGGAATCTCCTTACGGAGCTTTCCGACAATATCGATCAGTTCCTGTTTGGAAGTACGGCGGCCCATTCTCTTAAGAATTCGGTCCGATGCGTGCTGGATCGGAATATCCAGATAATGACAGATCTTCTTCTCATCACGAATGGTTTCGATCAGTTCATCGTAAATCTCCTCCGGATAACAGTAAAGGATGCGGATCCAACGGATACCTCTTATCTCACAGAGCTTCTTTAAAAGAATGTGAAGAGATTTTTTGCCGTAAAGATCCTTTCCGTAAACGGTGGTCTCCTGTGCTACCAGGATCAGCTCTTTCACTCCCTGTTCAGCCATATCCTCTGCCTGGGCAATGAGGCGCTCCATTGGGACGCTTCGAAATTTACCTCTGAGCTTCGGGATGATGCAGTAGGTACAATGCTTGTCGCAGCCTTCCGCGATCTTCAGGTAGCCGAAATGTCCACCTGTTGTAAGGACACGTTTGCTTCCTGTATCCGGCAGATAATCAATATCACGGAATTCTTCGAAATGATTTCCAGCTACTGCTTCCTCCAGAGCCTTTACGATGTCGCCGTAGGATGTAGTTCCAAGAACAGCATCGACCTCCGGAACCTCCTCAATGATCTCTTTCTGGTATCGCTGTGCCATACAGCCGGTAACGATCAGTGCATGGCAGCTTCCTGTTTTTTTGTATTCTGCCATTTCAAGAATGGTTTCCACACTCTCTTCCTTGGCATCCTTGATAAAACAGCAGGTATTGATCACGATTGCATCTGCCTGTGTTTCATCGTCTGTGATCTCATGACCTCCGGCTGTAAGAAGTCCCAGCATTTCCTCAGAATCCGCCAGGTTCTTGTCACAGCCAAGAGAGATGAATAATATTTTCATAAAATTACTCCGCTTCTGTCTGAGCTGCTTCTGCAGTCTCAGTGCCTTCTGCGGTCTCGCCCTCTGCTGCCTCAAGAGCCTCCTTCTCAGCTTCAAGAGCCTCCAGCTCTTCCTCTTCCTCCTGTCCGGGAAGAATCTTTACTTTGCCCTTGTAAAGCTCATCAATGGCAACGGAAAGCGGTTTCTTTCCTGCTGCACCCGGTACAAGCGGCTCTGCTCCTGCGATCAGCTGGCGGGCACGTTTGCTTGCTGCAAGTACAAGAGAATAACGGCTGTTCAGCACGAGAGCCTCATCGTCGTCCTCGTTGTTTGTGTTGATAGCCTCAATTAATTCTGAATAAGATGGATGTATCATATCTTTTCTCCCTTCTGTAACGGCAGGGCCGTATTTAACTTGTTAATTGGTATTTATAAAAAAGCTTCCGCTTCTTTCTGGATCCTGGATACAAAATCATGATTCCTGGATGTACGCATGCGCTCACACCGGATGGTCTCATGAAGTGTATCAACACATTCCTCCAGATCATCATTGATCAGGAGATAATCATATTTATCCATTCCTCTGGATTCTTCAACCGCTCTTCTGAGACGCCCGTTGATCACATCCAGAGTCTCTGTTCCGCGACCTACCAGACGGTTCTTTAGCTCCTCCATAGACGGCGGACATACAAATACCAGCAGTGTATCCGGAAACTTCTCACGGATCTTCATGGCACCCTGGATCTCAATCTCAAGGATCACATCTTTCCCTGCGGAAAGCTGCTCCTCTACATATCTGCGGGGTGTGCCATAATAATTCTCCACATACTGTGCATACTCGATCAGTCCGTCTTCCCGGATCAGCTGTTCAAATTCTTCTTTTGTGCGGAAGAAATAAGCCTCTCCGTCCTTCTCGCCTGGTCTTGGATTTCTGGTAGTAACAGAAACAGATAATGCATAATTGTCATATTTTTCCATCAGCCGTTTCATAACAGTACCTTTTCCGGAACCGGAAAAGCCCGAAACAACAACTAAAATTCCCTTACTCATTTCCTTCCTCCTTCGTTTCCTCTCCATACGCTTCCGAAAATCTCCTGGCAATGGTTTCCGGCTGCAGAGCGGAAAGGACAAGATAATCATCGGAAGTAACGATCACTGCTTTTGTTTTTCTTCCCTGTGTGGCATCGATCAGAGTTCGGGTCCCTTTGACACTCTGTATCATGCGCTTTACAGGAGCGGCATCCGGACTTACCACAGCCACGATCTTGCGTGAATTGACAACATTTCCAAAGCCTACATTAATAAGTTTCGCCATTTACGCTCTCCCTTTCTGTCTGTGTACAGCCTGTTTCCTGTCCGGTTACTCGATATTCTGGATCTGCTCACGGATCTTCTCGATCTCTGTCTTCAGATCGATGGCCGCGTTGGATACAATAAGATCATTGGATTTAGACAGGATAGTGTTCGCCTCACGGTTCATCTCCTGTGCCATGAAATCCATCTTACGCCCCACGCCCTCGTTCTCATCCAAGATCTTTCTCATTCCGTGGATGTGGCTTCGAAGACGTACCGTCTCCTCATCATTGCAGATCTTATCTGAAAAAAGTATCACCTCTGCGGCGATCCTGGAATCATCGATCTGGTTATCTTCAAGTAGCTCGTGCATCTTGGCTTCCAGTTTCTCCCGATAAGCCTTCACTACTTCCGGAGAACGTTTTTCCACTACATCGACCTTTGCTTCCAGTCCGTCCAGCTTCCCAAGAAGATCCTGTTTCAGATTAGCACCCTCACGCTGGCGGGTCTCCACAAATTTCCGGCAAGCCTCATGAAGCGGACCCTCCAGAAAATTCCAGAGCTCTTCCTCATCCGGAGCCTGCTCTTCCATCGTAAACACATCCGGATATCTGGAAAGTGTGGAAACACGGATATCATTTTCGATCCCCAGTTCCTCACTCATCTGGTTCAGATAGCCCAGATATTCCTTTGCCAGCTCTGCATTGTATTTCAGAGCCATTCCGCCCATTGTATAGTCTTCATAGGTGATGAACACATCGACTTTGCCGCGGCGGATATAAGTCTTCATCACATTTCGGATCTCTCCCTCAAAATAGCTGAGTCTTTTCGGCATTTTGATGTTCAGATCCAGATATCTGTGATTGACGGATTTCAGTTCAACAGAAACCTTACGCTCTCTGGAAACTGCTTCTGCCCTGCCAAAGCCGGTCATACTTTTTATCATGTTATCCTCCAATACTGCCTCTTAAGTTTATCAGCTGCTGATAAATACAGTAACTGATTGCATACAGATTTATTATAGTTCATTCCAAAACCCTAGTCAAACTCTTTTTTTACTGTTATAATGATTGATGTTGAAATGGAGGTAAAATCATGGCATTTGACGGAATTACAGTTTCTGCTCTCGTGGCAGAGATCGATGATAATTTAAAAGGCGGACGTATCAACAAGATCGCCCAGCCGGAGAACGATGAACTTTTGATCACAGGAAAGGGCGCAAATGGACAGAAACGTCTTCTCTTAAGTGCAAGCGCATCCCTTCCTCTGATCTATTTTACAGATAAGAACCGTATCAGTCCTTTAACCGCGCCGAACTTTTGCATGCTTCTCAGAAAGCACATCGGAAGCGCCCGTATCCTTGATGTGAAGCAGCCTGGAATGGAGCGCGTGGTGGAATTTGAGCTGGAGCATCTTAATGAGCTGGGGGATCCCTGCAGAAAGCGTCTGATCATGGAACTGATGGGCAAGCACAGCAACATCATCTTCTGTGACGAAAAGGGAATGATCCTGGACAGCATCAAACATGTCTCTTCTCATATGAGCTCTGTCCGTGAGGTTCTTCCCGGAAGAGAATATTTCATTCCCAATACTAGGGATAAAGAAAATCCGCTGACTGTTTCCGAGGAGGAGTTCACACAGCACATCTGTAAAAAGCCTGTGAATATTTCCAAGGCGCTTTACACTTCACTCACAGGTATGAGCCCGGTAATGGCTGAGGAGATCTGCTACCGTGCATCCATTGACGGAAGCGATGCATCGCAGTCCCTAGATGAGGCAGCCTGCACCCATCTTTATCATACCTTTCTCCGCCTTATGGAACAGATCCGGAACAGAGAGTTCACCCCAAATATTGTCTACCGCGGAGAGGAACCTGTGGAATACGGTGTCTTTCCTTATCAGCAGTTTGGCAGTGAATACCGCAGCGAAATCTTTGACAGTGTCTCTGTTATGCTGGAGACCTATTATGCTACCAAAAGTCTGCTGACACGTATCCACCAGAAATCCTCCGATCTTCGCCGTGTAGTACAGACCGCTCTGGAACGTAACCGAAAAAAATACAACATCCAGAAAAAGCAGCTGAATGATACTGCAAAAAAAGATAAATTCAAGGTCTACGGTGAACTGATCAACACCTACGGATACGGGCTTGAGGAAGGCTGCAGATCCTTTACGGCACTGAACTATTACACCAATGAGGAGATCACTATCCCTCTTGACCCGACACTGACTCCGGCACAGAATTCCAAGAAATATTTTGATAAATACGGAAAGCTAAAGCGTACAGAGGAAGCCGTCACAGAACAGATCACAGATACGGAAAGTGAGATCTCTCATCTGGAATCTATCTCCAATGCTCTGGATATCGCCAGATCTGAAAGTGACCTTTCCCAGATCAAGGAAGAGCTCACTGAGTACGGCTATATCAAACGTCACTACACAAACAAAAAAGGCCAGAAAGCCCAGCCGAAATCCAAACCGCTCCACTACATATCCAGTGACGGTTTTGATATCTATGTGGGAAAAAACAATTTCCAGAATGATGAGCTGACTTTCAAGTTCGCAACCGGAAATGACTGGTGGTTCCATGCAAAGAAAATGGCTGGTTCCCATGTGATCGTCCGCACCAAAGACGGTGAACTTCCGGACCGTACCTTCGAAGAAGCAGGCCGCCTGGCCGCCTGGTACTCCAAAGGACACTCTGCTCCCAAGGTAGAAATCGATTATATCCAGAAAAAGCATGTGAAAAAACCTGCCGGTGCGAAACCCGGTTTCGTTGTTTATTACACCAATTATTCTCTCATGGCTTCTCCGGATATTTCGGATCTGAAAGAGGTTACGGAGTAATAACTATTCAACAAAAAACCTTCCTGTGTTTTCTTATTTCTTCAAGACCGGATACCTGTATCTCTGCAAGTATCTGTCCTGAGAAATTTTTCTGTAAACACAGGAAGTTTTTTTATTGAACATTCGCACTCCGCTTCGTTACATGCTCACGAACAAAAATCGCAAAACGATTTTGTTCAGATCTCCAGTTTTTTCTTCACTGCCGGTGCAATAGACGTATCTGCTTTATGATATGGGATCAGTGTAGACTGCAGTGCATGGTACAGATCGGATTTTCCGGGCCATACGGTTCCTTTCAGATGATTCTGCTCATCCAGCTGATGAAACCAGGAGCCGTTTTCGTGATCCATGACCACTTCATCCAGGTACTTCATAAACGCAGCATAATCTTTCGCATATTTCTGCTTACCGGTCACCTGATAAAGAACTGCAGAGGTATTGATCGCTTCCGCAAGAGTCCAGTGCATACGGTCATGTACCACCGGTTTGCCATTCCAATCTGTCGTGTATACAATTCCCGGTGCACCATCTGCGTTCCAGCCGTCTTTTATTGCTGTTGTGTAAAGTTTCTCTGCTGCCTGAAGATATTTTTCCAGTTTTTCTTTCTCTTCTCCACAGTTTGCAAGCGTCCACTGTGTGATCAGCCTTGCCCATTCGATTCCATGTCCCGGTGTTGCGCCGTATGGCTTGAACGGATCATCCGGACGGTCACGGTTGCAGTCAAGATCTGCCACCCATTCCTTCGTAAAATGTTCCGGGATCCTCCAGGAGTTATCTTCTGCCCACTGGATCACATGATCAATGATCCTGCCTGCACGAATGTGATATTTTTTATCCCCGGTGACATCTCCTGCTGCCAGAAAAGCCTCTACCGTATGCATATTGGCATTTAATCCCCGGTAATCATCCAGCACGGTAAATTCCGTATTCCAGGTATCGCAGGCCAGCCCCTCCTCTTCATTCCAGAAATGTCGGTCATAAACAGCCAATGCCTCTTCAAGGAGCTCTTTCGCCCCGGGCCTTCCGGCTGTCAGTGCGGAAGATGCAGCCAGGATCACAAATGCATGGGCATAACACTGTTTATTGGGCACAATATCTCCTTCCGGTGTTACACCTGCATACCAGCCACCGTTTTTTTCATCGTGAAGCTCTCCCTTCAGACCTTTCAATGCCGCATCCGCAAGCTCTTCGCTTCCCTCATGGCCAAGCATCAGACCCAGACTGTATACATGCGCCATACGACAGGTGATCCAGGTTTCCCGGTTTCTGTCCTTCCATGGTGTTCCGTCGTCCCCCAGATAATAGGAACCTCCATTCGGTGAAGGAAACCGATGCCCGAAATTCAAAAGCTCCTCACAGGATGCTTTCAGAAATTCCCGGTTTTCTTTTGTGCTGATCTCATATTTGCTGTTCATTTCAACCACCCCATCTGTTTTTCTTTAGGATATCATTCTTTTTAGGGAACTTCAATTCTTTTAGATTCTTTTAGATTCTTTTGGATTCTTTTGACAGATTGACGAAAAAAGGAGAATGCCCTATATGCATTCTCCTCATATCAGATTTCTTAATTCCATTACCGTAACGGTCACAGATAGTCCTGTATTAATCTTCAAAACAGGTGATCACATAACGCTCACTTTCCATGATCACATCAGAAACATTGTCTCTGTCCCAGATCGCATCACTGATGATATCTTTCAGCTTATCATCCATAACGATATTAAAATTCTCCTCGATCACCTGAAACGGGACTCCCTCATTCTCCTGTGCATACTCCATGATAAAATCAAGAATCTTCTCTTCCATACCTTAAAATCTGCCTTTCTGTAAATACTAACGTTTAATATATTACATCAGATTTCCGCAGATGTCCAGATATTTTCCAGCCATGTCCATGCGGTATTCCATAAGATATTATGCCAGTATACACACCCCTTCACATTTCGTTCTATATCAGAATCTGGTATGTCGGTTCACATATTTTGCTTTATATTTGGAGTACACAATGGTCTGATCCTTGTAAAGGCCATAATATCCCGATGCTGCATAGCTGATAGATACTGCGATCAGATAGAAGGATACTCCCTTAAAGCCAAACATTTCAAAAGCGATCAGGATCGAAGTGATCGGACAGTTGGTCACACCGCAGAAAACTGCTGCCATTCCGCAGGCTGCACAGATCGACGGAGAAATTCCCATAAGATTACCCATCACACAGCCAAAGGTAGCTCCAATGCAGAAAGAAGGTACGATCTCTCCCCCGCGGAATCCTGCGCGCATAGTCAGTGCTGTAAGCACCATTTTCCAGAAAAAGGCGAAAGTATCCGCCTGTCCGTTTTCCACCGCTTTTTCAATAAGCTCCGCACCAGCGCCCATATATTCATCTGTTCTCAGAATAAAGGTGACAACAATGACCAGGCAGGCGCCCACTGCAACCCTGACATATTTATTCTTAAACCATCTGCCATAAAGTCCTGCTGCACCATTCAGCGCAATACAGAACATAATGCTGACAATTGCACAGCCCAGAGCGATCACTCCCATTTTCAGGCCAGTTTCCACAGTCAGTGCCGGAATATCCGTCACATGAAAACTTTCAGGTGTGACTCCCATTCCGGCTGCAAATCCGGAAGCAATCAATGACGCGATCATACACGGCATCAGTGCTGCATAATACATCACGCCCACACTGACCACTTCCAGCGCAAAAACTGCCGCTGCCATCGGTGTTCCAAACAATGCGGAAAACGCCGCGCTCATGCCGCACATAACAATTACATGACGGTCCTCCTCGTCCAGATGGATCCATCTTCCAAGCTGGTTGGCAATACTTCCTCCAAGCTGGATCGCTGCTCCCTCACGTCCCGCAGAACCACCGGCAAGATGAGTCAGCGCCGTTGTGATAAAGATCAGAGGCGCAGAAAGGATTGGCACATCATCTCTGGAACGCACGGTAGAAAGAACCTGATTGGTCCCTCCATCCTCTTTTCCAAGCTTCTCATACAAAAATACAATGACAAGTCCGGATAATGGCAGCAAAAGAAAAATCCATTCATGCGCCTTCCGGTAACTGGTCACTGCCTTCAACGTAAAAGAAAACAGTGTGCTGGCAGCACCTACGATACATCCTGTAATGACAGCAAAAACCAGCCACTTGATCAGATTTGAGATATCCCGGCTGATTCTTGCACTGTAATAATATAAATGTTCCTTTAATCTTTTGTTATGATCGATCCCCATGTTCCTTCCCTTCTTTTCTTTACTGTCTGCATTATACTACATTTTTCCTCTCAGTAAAAGCAGGAAGAGAAAGCCCTGTTATTTTTTCTTCCGTGAAATATGCCTGTGTATCAGGATCGAGAATACACTGATCATCACAAGAAGCACTGCGGAGAGCCAGAATGCCGGAGACTTCGGATTTTTGATATTTGCTCCAAATATTGTAGCGAGAATAACTCCCGGCAGCGTTCCAAGCACGCCACCTGCCATATAGGTTCCAAATGGAATCTTTTCAGCTCCGAGAAACAGACTCACAGCATCTCCCGGTAAAAAGTTCAATGTCCGCATAAAAAATGAAATATACAGGCAATTTCCGTTCTGGTAATCTACTACTGTTTTCAGTTTCGGATATTTAGCTGTAAGACTTTCCACCATGGATGCACCTGAGAAGCGTCCCATCCAATATGGAAGTGCCAATGTGACTGCTCTTCCCAGAAAGTTCACCAGAAGTGCTGTTCCTGTAGAAAACAGATGCCCTACAGCAAGCTGCAGGATCGCAATTGGAAATATAAAAGAGACACTTTTCACTGCATAAAGCCCAAGCATAAGTAATGCAGCCTTAACAGGTTCCTCCGGTGTATAGCTTAAGATCCTTTCCACAGACAGATCCTCTCTATAACGGATACAGAAAAGGAGAAGCACAAGAAGGAGCACCGCCGGCAGATATTTTCTGATGTTATCAATCATTTTTTTCATGGTCTGATCCCTCCGTTTTCAAAAAAAGAGCACCGGCACCTATTTCCGGTACCGTGCTCTTTCATAAGTTCTGCTTTTTTAAGTTTCAGGATCAGCAGCCTTTCTTCGCTGCCTTTCTCTCCTGGTCTTCCTTCCACATTTCCTCTGCTACCGGCTTCCAGTTTTCAGCATACCGGTCACATTTCGCACAGAGATGCTCTGCACTCTCCGGTGACTGAAGATCTGTGGAATGTGCTCCGGATTTTTCTACCATTTCTCTCAGCTTCTGCGGATTTTCAAGCATCGGGCATGGACGGTACATATTGTCATTAAACGGCTGTCCGTCATGATATGCCATCATCATCGGAGACTGCAGTGCTTCCAGAAGTGTTTTCTCGCGGATATTGGAATCAGAATAATGGATAAACACACATGGATCGATATCGCCGTTTGCATTGATATGCAGATAGCGACGGCCGCCTGCAATACATCCTCCCACAAACTCTGCATCATTCTGGAAATCCATGGCAAACAACGGCTTTGTTGCACGGTATTTACGGATACGCTCATAGGTTTCTCTTCTCTGTGCAGGAGTAGGAAGCAGCTCCGGTGCTGCATCATTTCCAACCGGCATATAATGGAAATACCAGATAAAGTACGCTCCAAGATCGATCAGGCTGTCGTAAAATGCCTCTGATGTGATAGACTCGAAATTTGCACTCGTATAACATGCAGAGATACCAAATACAAGCTTCTTCTCTCTGAGAAGATTGATGGCCTTGATAACCTTCTGGTATACACCATTTCCTCTTCTGCCATCTGTTGCAGTCTCAAATCCTTCCAGTGAAATTGCAGGAACAAAGTTTCCTACCCGAAGCATATCATTTGCAAAATCCTCATCGATCAGTGTTGCATTTGTGAAGGAAAGGAAGATACAGTCATTATGTTTCTCGCAAAGACGGATCAGATCCTTTTTTCTTACAAGTGGCTCTCCGCCTGTGTAAATATACATATAAACGCCAAGCTCCTTACCCTGGCGGATGATGTCATCGATCTCATCGTAGGTGAGGTTCAGCTTGTTTCCATACTCTGCTGCCCAGCATCCTGTACAGTGCAGGTTACATGCACTTGTTGGGTCAAGAAGGATTGCCCACGGGATATTACAGCCATATTTCTCACGGCATTCATCCTGTTTCTTCCAGCCTGCAAGATTTGCATTGATAAAGAAGTTTGCAACCAGAGTTTTCATAACATGCGGATCAATATCAGTTACCAATCTATGAATAAACGGATAATACGGATGTTCCGGATTAGAAATGGCTGCGCGGATCATTGCTCTCTGTGTAGGAAATCCACCACCGGAAAATTTATCTGCCCAGTCCATGATCTTGATAAAATTCTTATCCGGATCTTTATAAACATAATTGAATGCCTGTTCAAGTCCGAATTTCTTAAGTGTGTTCATTGCGCTCATACTATCTCTCCTTATTTCTCTCAATGTAAATATGCAATCTAGCTAAACGGACATCTTCATTCCGTCACACTGCATTTCGAGTACCAAAGCTTTCTTACTATCTTTGCCTGACTCATGGTGTTACTGTACGTTTTTTCCATTTGAATAACAATAGACAATATAATTGGCATGACCAAAAACTAGGCAAATCTGTTAAAATGCCTAAATATTATTGGCATTTATTCTAAATAACATTAGTTATTTTTGTGCATACTTACTTCACGATGTTTATCCATATAAAAAACACCCTGGCAAAGGCAGAAATATCTTCCGCCCTGCTTCGGGTGTTTTTGATTTATCTTATTACTTTACTACGATATTGATGATCTTCTTCGGTACGTAAATCTCTTTGATGATATTTCCGGAAATCTTATCTGCAACTGCCTTCTTTCCTTCGGCAATCGCATCTTCTTTGGAGATTTCTGCCGGAATACTGATAACAGCCTTGGTCTTGCCGTTGATCTGAACCGGAACCTCGATCTCATCATCCTTCATAAGCTCCTCATCGTGAGCCGGCCACTGTGCATGGAAAACGGAATCCTCATGACCAAGCTTCTCCCAGATCTCCTCTGCAATATGAGGAACAAATGGCGCAAGAAGAATGGTAACTGTCTCGATGGTTTCTTTGTCAACAGCGCCGTCGTTCTGCTTTGCGATAGCGATCAGCTTGTTTGTGTATTCCATAAATCCGGACACTACGGTATTCAGGCTGAAGGCCTCAAGTCTGCTGGTGATATCGTATACCATCTTATGACGGGTCTTCTCCATCTCTTTGGTAGCCGGGATATCTTTCTCAATGCTGTCAAGAGCCAGATTCCAGAAACGTTTCAGGAATCTGGATACACCATCGATTCCTCTATCATCCCATTCTGCATCCAGTTCCGGCGGTCCTACGAACAGCTCATACATACGTAAGGAATCACATCCGTAATCATTTACAAGATCATCCGGTGAAATAACATTTCCTTTGGATTTACTCATCTTGATTCCGTTTTTACCTGTGATCATACCCTGATTGAACAGCTTGACAAACGGCTCATCGAAATCAATAGCTCCGATATCATACAGGAACTTGGTGTAGAATCTGGAGTACAGAAGATGAAGAACAGCATGCTCTACACCACCGATATACATATCTACCGGCAGATATTTATCAGCTTTCTCTTTGGAAACCAGTTCTTTATTATTCTTATTATCTACATAACGGAGGAAATACCAGGAAGATCCTGCCCACTGAGGCATGGTGTTTGTCTCACGTTTTGCGGGAGCACCACAGCATGGGCATGTGGTATTTACCCACTCGTCAATAGCTGCAAGCGGTGACTCTCCGGTTCCTGTCGGCTGGTAGCTTTCTACCTCCGGAAGTCTTAACGGAAGCTGATCCTCCGGTACCGGTACCGCACCGCATTTCGGGCAGTGTACGATCGGGATCGGCTCACCCCAGTAACGCTGACGGGAAAATACCCAGTCTCTCAGTTTGTAGTTGACAGTCTTACGTCCGATACCCAGCTTCTCGATGATATGCGGTGCTTCCTTCTTCAGTACGGAAGATTCCATTCCGTTCCACTCACCGGAGTTGATCATGGTTCCGGAAGCCTCTGTGTAAGCTTCTGTCATATTCTGAATTTCTTTACCATCTTTTGCGATAACCTGGATGATCGGAATATCGAATTTCTTTGCGAACTCAAAGTCACGGTCATCATGAGCAGGTACACACATGATAGCACCTGTACCATAATCAGCAAGTACATAGTCAGAAAGCCAGATTGGAAGCTTCTCGCCGTTCAGCGGATTGATCGCATAAGTACCTGTGAACACACCGGTCTTCTCTTTATCCTGAAGACGGTCTACATTGGATTTCATGGAAGCATCAAAGATATATTTCTCTACAGCCTCTCTTGTCTCGTCTGTTGCAAGAGATTTTGCAAGAGCATGCTCCGGTGCAAGTACCATGAATGTTGCTCCATGAAGAGTATCCGGTCTTGTTGTATAGACCGTGATCTTCTCTTCTCTTCCCTCAACCGGGAAATCGACCTCTGCGCCGTAGGATTTGCCGATCCAGTCTGTCTGCATCTTTTTAACCTTCTCCGGCCAGTCCAGTTTATCCAGATCACTTAAAAGTCTGTCTGCATATTTTGTGATGCGGAGCATCCACTGACGGAGGTTCTTTTTGGTAACCGGAGTGCCACAACGCTCGCAGCATCCGTTTACAACCTCTTCATTTGCAAGACCTGTCTTACAGGAAGGGCACCAGTTGATCGGGAACTCCTTCTCATATGCAAGCCCCTCTTTGAACATTTTTACAAAGATCCACTGTGTCCATTTATAGAATTCCGGATCTGTTGTGTTAACCTCCATATCCCAGTCATAGATCGCTGCGATATCGTTGATCTGACGTTTGATATTTTTGATGTTTGCTGCTGTAGATACTGCCGGATGAACACCCATCTTGATGGCATAGTTCTCAGCCGGGAGACCAAAAGCATCCCATCCCATCGGATGGATCAGGTAATAACCCTGGAGCATTTTATAGCGGCTCCATACATCAGAGATCACATAGCCTCTCCAGTGTCCTACATGAAGACCGTTTCCGGACGGATACGGGAACATATCCAGACAGTAGTATTTCGGTTTCTTGCCATCATTGACATTTACCGGCTTTTTCTCCCAGTTTGTGCGCCATTTCGCTTCGATGGCTCTATGGTTATAAGGTGCAGCCATTTTTTTATTCCTCCTGACAAATTACTCAGTATTAATACTTTAATGCTTTCACACACTGCTATTAATTTTAACTACTTATGATGTATTTGTCAAACAAAAATCCAAAAACAGCCTTTTTCCATCAAAATATACATGAACCTGCAATCCTGGCCTGGTTTAGTTGACGCTTCTTTTTTCACATGATATAATTTCCTGCATGTATTTTCCTATATTATACATACCATACATATTTATCTTAGGAGGGAACGCATAAATGAAATCTTTTTATTCCTGGTACCGGAAGCATATTACCGGTGCGATCTTTACAGGACTGATCCTGGGTATCCTCACAGGACTTTTCCTGGCCGGACGGTTTGAACCTGTCCTCACTGTGACCAGTCTGATCGGAAGTATCTACATGAACGCCCTGAACATGATGATCTTTCCCATGGTCTTCTGTTCCATTGTCATTGGAATCTGTTCCATCGGAAACGCACGTACTACCGGCAAGATCACTGCAGCATCCATGATCTATTTTCTCTGCACAACGGCACTTGCCAGCCTGTGCGGACTGATCATCCCGAGACTGATCCATCTCGGAAAGGGAGTCAAATTTGAGATGGCAACAGCCGATATCCAGGCTACAGAAATGAGCAGTATCCTTGACACCCTGAAAAACCTGATCCCTTCCAACCCAATCGCCGCATTTGCTGACGGAAACATGCTCCAGGTTCTGGTGTTTGCCCTGATCATCGGTTTCACACTGATCGCAGTCGGTGAAAAAGGAACTCCATTCCTTAATCTGATTGATTCCATCAATGAAGTATGCCTGAAGATCATCACAACCATCATGTACTTTACACCCATCGGTGTTTTCTGTACCATCGTACCGGTTGTGGAAGCCAACGGAACTGAAACGATCATTTCCCTTGCAACACAGCTTGTCATTCTGTATGTGGCATTCTTTGGCTTCGCTATTGTAGTGTATGGTTTCTCTGTAAAGCTGATCGGCAAACAGAGTCCGCTGAAATTCCTGAAAGCGATCCTGCCAGCAGCACTGAACGCCTTCGGAACCTGCTCAAGCTCCGCAACCATTCCATTAAGCAAGCAGTGTATGGAAGAAGAAATGGGCGTATCCAACCAGATCACCAGCATCGCCATTCCTCTTGGTGCTACCGTTAATATGGATGCTGTATCTATCCTGATGTCCTTTATGATCATGTTCTTTGCAAACGCCTGCGGGATCCATGTAAGTATTCCTCTTATGATCATTATCCTTCTTGCAAACGTACTGCTTTCCGTTGGTACTCCAGGTGTTCCCGGTGGTGCTATCGCATCTTTCGCAGCACTGGCAACTATGGCCGGACTTCCTGCCGGAGTTCTTGGTGTTTATATCAGCATCAATACCCTCTGTGATATGGGCGCCACCTGTGTCAATGTTATCGGTGACATGGCATGCTGCTCTGTACTGAAAAATGTTATCCAGATTGAGGAAGAAGCATAAACAAATCTTTCTGAAGTGTTATTTAAACAGAATGCGAATTGCTTTACATAAAACATCTTATGTAAAGCAACAATAGCAAAAGCCGTAAGATATATGTTTAAGAAACTTTCACATATACTTACGGCTTTTCTGTTTATCAACTGTTCACATCCTGTATTCTTTATACTGTTTAACGTAAATGATGTAACACAGAAATTTATATTTCATTTTGCTGACTTTATTTTTTCAGAACACGGTAATTTTCTTCTCTGTCGTAATCCTTATGGACCCCATCGTCCTCATATAAGGTATACTCCGCACCTTCATATCCGAGAAGCTGCATATTTTTTGTATCCAGAGCTGCCACACATTCCGCTGCTTCTGCAACCGGAATACATTTTCCCTTCCGGATAAACAACGGAATCTCATTCAGTGCCACCTCTACATAATGAACACCCTTTTCAAGGATCTCCTCTGCAATGGTTCCATCCGGAAGGAATTTCACAAACTTCATCTCCTCTGGAAGATATACATAACGGCCTCTTGCGTTCTGTTCATAAACCGGAGCGATCATGATCTCATTTCCAAGAAGCAGCTGGTCTTCCACATGTACAGCAATCTTATCCTCCGGATAAACAAAGCCCAACGGCCGGAAATACATATCATCGTTCAGAGCCGCCTTCATATATTCACTGTAAAGATACGGAATAAGACGATATCTTACACCGATCACATGACGGAAATCTTCCACATTTTCAAACTGGTAGCATTCCTGCTCTCTGGTACCGATCGCTGTATGATCACGCATCAGCGGTGTGAATACTCCAAGTGCCAGGAAACGAAGCAGCAGTTCTCTTGTTGTATCAGCACCAAATCCACCCAGATCTGCTCCTGCATACAGGAAACCACACATATTCAGAGATGGCATCATCTTCAGGTTCAAAAGGATATGAGCCCACCAGGATTTATTATCGCCGGTCCAGATCCCACCATAACGATGCATACCAATATAGGATGATCTGGAGAACATCAGAAAACGTTTTTCCGGATCGATCCGTTCAAAAGCCTCCCCTGCTGCTCTGGTCATATTGTAGCCAAACAGGTTATGGACTTTGTCATGCCGGATCTTTCTGCCATCCACATTATGGTAAAATCTCCGATAATCTTCCGGATTGTTTGCAACATTGCGAAGTGCACTCTGCATCTTCCAGATATGGATCTTTCCTTCCGTATCTTTTGCAAATTCTCCTGCAAGCTCTTTGACCTCTTTCATTCCCTCTGTGGAATAGAAGATCGCCGGCTCATTCATATCGTTCCAGAAACCGTCGATTCCCTTCTCGATCAGGAAACGGTATTTGTCACCGAACCATTTTCTGGCATCTTTGTTCAATACATCCGGAAAATGAGTATCCCCCGGCCATACAGCAGCTACAAAATCACTGCCGTCCTCTCTCTGGCAGAAGTAGCGGTTTTTGACACCCTCCTCATAAACATCGTATCCCGGCTCTACCTTGACGCCGGCATCGATGATCGGAATCAGACGGATATCCTGATCCTTCAGTTCCTTTACGAATTCCGGAAAATCCTGAAAATTCTCTTCACTTAATGTAAAGTCCTTATAAGACTGCATATAATCAATATCCATATAGATCATATCAATAGGAATATGATTTTCACGATATCCAGCTGCAACCTTCCGGAAATCCTCTTTTGTAGTATAGCCCCATCTGCTCTGGCCAAATCCAAAGGCAAATTTCGGCGGGATATAGCTTCTTCCGATCACATGACGGAACTGCTTTACAATATCATAGGGACTCTCCCCTTCGATCACATAAAGCTTCAGGTCTGCATTTTCGCAGGTTACCTTCATGGTATCCATTCTGGTATAGCCAATGTCAAAGGTGATCGCTGCCGGATAGTCAAAAAACATTCCAAAGGTTTCTTTTCCGGACACAATGATAAGATTATGTGCACCGTACAGGGAATGTTTATCCTCTGTATGCTCCGGATCATCGGTACAGTTACTGGTGTAAATGAATCCTCTCTTATTGATACCGCGGTTGGATTCTCCCAATCCGTAGACGATATCCTCTTCATCCATGATATAAGTAAAAGAAAATCCATCTTCTGCACAGATTTCTCCATATCCTGGCTTTCCTTCTGCTGTCTCAATGTTTTCTGTCAGTGCCTCAGTCTCAAAGGGCTCTCCATATACATATTTTTTTATCATTTTTCCCTCTCCTGTTACAGATTTCTGTAAAGAACAAATGCCTCATAAGGTTTCAGGACCACTTTCTTTCCAAAATCCTTTCTTCCAAGATTTGTGATCAGACATTCTGCATTTTTCTGAAATTCTTCCGGAATTTCCATTTCTGCCACATGCTCACTGAAATTGCAGACTGTGAGAAGCTTCTCTCCCTCAAGGGTTCTGGTATATGCAAAAATCTGATCATGATCTCTGTAAAGTGCCTCAAAAACACCGTAAACGATCACCGGTTTTTCTTTTCTTAAACGGATCAGCTTCTGATAATAATGGAAAATAGAATTCGGATCTGAAAGCTGCTGCTTCGCATTGATCTCCTTATAATTAGAGTTTACCCTGATCCATGGCGTTCCCTCCGTAAAGCCGGCCTGATGAGAATCCTCCCACTGCATTGGTGTTCTGGCATTGTCACGTCCTCTCAGCATCAGGCACTTCATCATATATTCCGGTGTATAAATACCTGCTTCTGTATATTCATGGAAATACTGAATACTCTCGATATCACGATAATCCTTAAGCTCTGTAAAATAAGCATTGGTCATTCCAAGCTCTTCTCCCTGATAAACATAAGGAGTTCCCTGCATCATATGAAGACAGGTTGCCAGCATCTTGGCTGAAGTTTCCCTGTATGCCGGATTATCATTTCCAAATCTGGAAACACTTCTTGGCTGGTCATGATTTCCAAGAAACAGACTGTTCCATGCTTTTCCCGCAAGCTCTTCCTGCCATTTGATCATAACCTTTTTAAATTCCTGGAAATCGTATTTCTCGGTAGTCCATTTACCATGGTCTGATCCCTGATCCTCTACATGCTCAAACTGAAACACCATGTTCAGCTCATTCCTGTCCTCACCTGCATATTTCTGTGCCTCTTCGATAGTCACACCGGAGGTTTCTCCAACTGTCATCACATCGTATCGGGATAAAACCTCTCTGTTCATTTCCTGAAGAAACTCATGGATCCTCGGGCCATGGACGCAGTAAGGACCAAAATCACCGTATAATCCTCCATTCATTTCTCCATCCGGATATGACTGATCCTTGGAGATCATGCTGATCACGTCCATTCGGAAACCGTCGATTCCTTTTTCACACCAGAAATTCATCATATCGTAAACTTCCTGACGAACCTTTTCATTTTCCCAGTTCAGATCCGGCTGTTTTCTTGAAAACAGGTGAAGATAATACATCTCTGTCTGAGGATCATACTCCCATGCAGGTCCTCCGAACGCACTTCCCCAGTTATTCGGTTCTTTTCCATTCACCGGCTCTCTCCAGATATAGTAATCCCTGTAAGGATTATCTTTGGATTTCCTACTTTCAATAAACCAGTTATGTTCATCGGAAGTATGGTTTACGACCAGATCCATGAGGATCTTAATGCCCCGTTTATGCGCTTCTTCAAGAAGCTTTTCATAATCCTCCATGGTTCCATATTCTTTATAGATCCTGCGGTAATCGGAAATATCATAGCCATTGTCATCCTGCGGAGATTCCAGCATGGGTGAGATCCAGAGAACATTTACTCCCAGTTCTTTCAGATAGTCCAGTTTTTCTATGATCCCGGGAATATCACCAATTCCGTCTCCGTTGCTGTCCTTAAAACTTCTCGGGTAGATCTGATATACCACGCTTTCTTTCCACCAGTTTTTTTTCATGGTAAATTGCCTCCTTTTTCTGTTGATTCTGAAATCAGCATATCCTATCCACCCTTTAAAATCAACAGGTTTCTCGTGAAACTTAAATTACTGCCAAACTTTTCTGTTTTTTTTATGCAGTTTTAACAATAAAGCACTACTGTCCGGCGAAAGAATTCCCACCACATTCCGGAGAGGCACCAGGAAAAGTCATCACAACATAAAAAAAGAGATCCTGCTACTCTTTTACAGAATCTCTCTTTACAAGCCAGACAGGGCTTTTTACATTTTTTTCGGCAGGTTCCTTTCCCTCTGCCATAAGAAGCAGCTTCCGCAAGGCCAGAAGTGCTTTCTGATGAACATCCTGATGAATGGTGGTCAGCTTTGGCCTGACGATCTGCGCATAAAAATTATCATCAAAGCCGGTAATGGAAATCTGATCCGGAATCCGGATTCCCCTGTCTGTAAAAAAATTGATGGCCTCCACAGCTGTGTAATCCGAAGAAAATGCCAGAGCCTTTGTCTCCAGAAAATGAGGCAGCAGCTCTTCATATTTTTTCAGTCTGCGCCGGGGTTCCTGGGGAACCACCACATAGCGGGAGCGGCTGCAGAAGCCGCCATTTTTTTCCATAGCCTGTTTGAATCCAAGCCATCTGGCATAATCACTGTCCTGCTCTGTTTCCGCAACAAAAAGTGCCCGGTGGTATCCACAGGAATGCAGATATTCCCCAATCTGATATCCGCCGGAATAATCATCCACTCCTACATTCTGAAAGCTATATCCACCCTTCGGATAGGCATCGATCAATACCATTTTTTTATTCAGCTTTCTGGAAAGCTGATGATACTGTTCTTCATTATACCCTATAATGATAAGACCCTCTACATTCCAACGGGATGCCATATCTACCACATTATCGATCCGTTCACCGCCAATGAGCATAATATAATAGCCTCTGTTTTCTGCTTCGACCTGCAGCGTTCCGGTGATCTCTCCCACAAAAGAATCCTGCAGAGACTGCATACCATGAATGAAGGAAAAACCAAGAACCACTCCAATGATCCTTGAGCCGTGTCCGGATAGCATCACAGATCCCATGTGGGGAACATAATTCTGCTCCTTCAGAATCGCCGTGATCCGGTCAATGGTGCTCTGTGAAACCCGTTTTGTATTTCCATTGATCACATTGGATACGGTTGTACGACTGACACCTGCCATATCCGCGATATCCTGCAGCCTTATCATTTCATTGAATACTGCATCAGCTCATAATGAAGCTCACAGCCCTCATAGATTTCTGCCGGAAGTAATGCTCTGGCAACTACTTTCAGTTCCTCCTCCGGCTGATCCACACGCTTCAAATGTGCATAATCTCCGTCAATCTGTTCCACGATATAATCACATACTAACATTTCTTGTCCTCTCTCTTTTCTTTTTTGCTCATACTTCAATAACCTGTATGAGCGCAATTCGTTTTTCTGACTGCTTATTCACGAACGCATCTAAAAACAGGCTACAGCAAATGCTGCAGCCTGTCAACTCTTTATTCTGCCCTCAAAAAATATCTCTGTTTATTCGTCAGCACTGTCAACCTTGCTTGCGCGTGCCGCGATCTCTTTCTCCTGGATATCATTAGGAGCCTGCTCATAGCGTGCAAATTCATAGGAGAAATCTCCGCTTCCACCGGTCATGGAACGAAGGACAGTGGAATAACCATAGATTTCAAGAAGCGGAACATCTGCCTCAATGATGGTATTTCCTTCGTGGTCCGGATTCATTCCGAGAACACGACCACGTCTCTTGTTCAGATCTCCCATAACATCACCGGTATATTTATCCGGAACTGTAACCTTCATGGAGATGATCGGCTCAAGAAGTACAGGAGACGCTTCCATAAAGCCCTTCTTGAAGGCAAGGATAGTTGCCATCTTAAATGCCATCTCAGAAGAATCTACCGGATGATAAGATCCATCGTAAAGGGTTGCCTTCACACCAACAACCGGATATGCAGCCAGAGGTCCCTTGAGAACACATTCCTGAAGTCCCTTCTCAACAGCCGGGAAGTAGTTCTTCGGAACTGCACCACCTACAACTACCTGCTCAAATACATAAGGTGTCTCCAGATCGCCAGATGGCTCAAAGCGCATCTTAACGTGGCCATACTGTCCGTGTCCGCCGGACTGTTTCTTATGTTTGCCTTCTACATCTGAATTCTTACGGAGTGTTTCACGGAACGGAACCTTCGGTTTGGAAAGCTCCACATCCACTTTATAGCGCTCCTTCAGCTTGCTGACAACGATATCAAGATGCTGATCACCCATACCGTAGATCAGGCTCTGACGGTTTGCACTGTCATTGACAACCTTCAGTGTTCTGTCCTCTGTCATCATCTTGGCAAGGGACTGTGCGATCTTATCCTCGTCGCCCTTTTTCACTGCCTTAAATCTCTTATATGTATATGGTGTGGAAAGTATAGCCTTTGGATAAAGGATTGGATTCGCCTTGGTTGCAAGGCTGTCACCGGTCTGTACACTGCCAAGCTTGGCAATGGCACCGATATCCCCTGCAAAAAGCTCCGGAACTTCGATCGGTTTGGAACCTTCCATGACATAAAGCTTGTTTACACGCTCCTCTGTTCCTTTCTCTACATTAAGAAGTGTATCATCGGATTTCAGCACACCGGAGCATACCTTGATCAGAGAATATTTACCAAGGAACGGATCCGCGATGGTCTTAAATACATAGGCGGATTTTGCCTTGGCAAAGTCATAATTGGCCTCAAAGATCTCGTTGGTCTTCTGTGCGATACCGTTGCAGGAACGTCCGCTTGGGCTTGGGAAGTAACCGCAGATATCATCCAGAAGGTTAGATACACCGCGAAGGTTCACCGGTGATCCCATGCATACCGGAACAATACTTCCATCCTGTACATTGGTTGCAATAGCGGCGGAAACCTCTGCTACGGAGAAGGTATCTCCCTCAAAATAACGATCCATAAATTCTTCGCTGGTCTCTGCAACAGACTCCATCAGAGTTTCATGGTATTTCTCCAGGTATTCGGTCAGGTAATCAGGAACCGGGCATTCTTCCTTGCCGGCCTTGTCAATGTATCTTCTTCCGGCCTGTTTCACAACATTGACATATCCTACGAACTTGCCGTCCTCACGGATCGGAAAATGAAGGGGAGCGATTCTCTTGCCATACAGCTCTGTCAGCTCTTCCACAACCTCACGATAGCTGACATCATCCACATCCATATCTGTAACAAAGATCATACGCGGAAGTTTATATTTCTCGCAGAGATTCCATGCCTTCTGTGTTCCTACCTGAACACCGGCCTTACCGGAAACAACGATGATCGCTGCATCTGCGGCACTGACTGCTTCCTCTACTTCTCCCACAAAATCGAAATATCCAGGTGTATCCAGCACATTTACTTTCATCTTATCCCATGGTACCGGAATCAAAGAAGTTGTGATGGAAAAATGTCTCTTTATTTCTTCCTTGTCATAATCGCTGACAGTATTGCCATCCTCAACACGTCCGAGTCTGCTGGTCATACCTGCCAGATAAGCCATTGCCTCAGCCAGTGTTGTTTTGCCTGCGCCACCATGACCTAATAGGACTACATTTCTGATTCGGTCTGTTCTGAAAACGTCCATATGTAATACCTCCCTGTTTGTCTTACTTAATATGTTCACATTTTACTAAATTTCCATGCAAATTTCAAGTATTTTATTCAATTTTGACAACTTTTTTTCAGAAAGTTTTTCGTATTACCGTCAATTAACACAGAACAGTCGTCTATCTTTCAGAATTTCCGGTTTACATACTTTTTCACGGCATCCACAGAACGGTTCAGTACCAGCTCTTCCGAAAAATCCAGTTTGGTCAGAAGGTCTCTGGCAAGATCAAATTCCCCGATCAGAAGGTCAAAATGGGCATCACTGTCCATAACCACAGGTACCCGATATTTTTTGCAGTATTCCAGCATGATGGTATCATTCTCCACTGCATTCTCACGGTTACAGTCAGGGTCCATGGAGTGATTGTTCAGCTCCAGGACTTTACCGTATTCTCTGGCTCCCTGTACAAGCGCCTCATAGTCAACCTCGTATCTTCCGTCATCCGGATGTCCGATGATATTGACACACGGATTCTTCATAGCATTAAGATAGGCCTCCGTATTCTCCTGTCTGCTGCCTGGTCTGATGCATGGAACATGAAGACTTGCAATGACCACGTCCAGCTTCTCCAGAGTTTTCTGCTCAAGATCTACCGTTCCCGCCGCATCCAGGATATTTACCTCCGAACCCAGAAGCAGCTGGATCCCGTACATTTCACGGGGTACTACCTTTATATTCTGGAAATAAAACTTATGACAGGTTCCGGGCATTTTCGGTGCATGCTCTGTGATTCCCAGGAGTTCAAGACCTTTATCGGAAGCAGCCCTGGCCATCTCGCGAAGTGTGCAGTATGCATGTCCGCTGGCTACGGTATGTGTGTGAAGATCCATAACTGACTGATATTTCATGATAAATTCTCCTCTGTATCTTATATTGTTTTTTTCTTATTATATTATACGTCCGAAATCTCCGATTTCTCAAGCCTTTTTCTATTGTTACTGTTCACTCCGTTCTCAGCAACACGCTTCGCGATGCACAGAATTTATGCTGATCGCATAAATTCGCGCGGTATGTCTCGGGTTTTCCGTGACCTTCGCTCACAAAAAACACCTCGCGGAATATTACCAATGAACAGTAACTTTCTATTACTCTTCCCTGTTCGCAAAACATTACGGTAAACAGCTACAAAAATGGCCTTCCTGTTTCCGCTAACATTTGTTGACATTTTTCACACTTTCTTTTACAATATAGTCGTGATTTACACTATTAAAGAATAAAAGTAAAAAGTAACTTGAAAGGACTCTGAAGTACTATGAAAACCATAGGTTTTATCGGCCTTGGACTGATCGGCGGCTCCATTGCCAGAACCATACGAAAATTTCACCCGGATTATCGCCTGCTTGCCTTTGACAAAGACAGAAGTGCTCTGGCAGAGGCAGTTAATTTAAACGTGATCAACGGGATCTGTGATATTGACGATGAGCAGTTATATAACTGTGATTATCTTTTTCTCTGTGCACCTGTAGAATTTAATGTGGAATACATGGAAAAGATCAAAGATTCTCTTGGAAAGAACTGTATCCTCACAGATGTAGGCAGTGTAAAAAGCGTTATCCACGAAAAAGTAACCGAGCTCGGACTTGAAGGACGCTTCATCGGCGGTCATCCTATGGCAGGCTCCGAACGCAGCGGTTTTTCCAATTCCAGTGATCATCTTCTGGAAAATGCTTATTATATCATCACTCCGGGAGGAGAAGTTGCTTTGGAAAAGATTTCTGATTTCACAGAACTGATCTCCTCTCTTGGTGCGATCCCCCTTGTTATCACTGCAGAAGAACATGATTTCATCACGGCAGGAGTCAGCCACCTTCCTCATATCGTAGCCTCCGCTCTTGTAAATCTTGTAAATCTTCTGGATAACGACGCCCAGTATATGAAAATGATCGCAGCCGGCGGTTTCCGTGATATCACACGTATTGCCTCTTCTTCACCGGTTATGTGGGAACAGATCTGTCTGGAAAATCAGAAAAACATTTCCACGGTTCTGGATGAATTTATCCGTATGCTGATCCAGATCCGCTGTTCCATTGACAACAAAGAAGCTGACAACATCTTTGACATGTTTGCAAGCTCCAAGGATTACCGTGACTCCATTGACATTGTAGACAACAGCCTGATCCCCCGCTCCTATGTCCTTTATATCGATGTGGCAGATGAGGCCGGTGCCATTGCAACCATCGCAACCATCCTTGCAACCGAAAAGGTCAGCATCAAAAATATCGGTATTATCCACAACCGAGAATTTGAAGATGGCGTTCTGAAGATCGAATTTTATACAGACGCAGCTCTGGAGCAGGCTAAAGTGCTTCTTACAAAACGTAATTACAAGATCTGCGAACGCTGATATATAAACGGCAGCAGATATCCGATCTGCTGCCATGAATTTTAAAAATAACAATACAGGCAGGTACTAATATGGAAATCAAAAAAGCAAAAAAATTATCCGGCTCTCTTGCCATTCCCGGAGATAAATCCATTTCTCACAGAGCTGTCATGTTCGGCTCTCTTGCAGAAGGCACTACCCGGATCACAAATTTTCTGGAGGGTGCAGACTGTCTCTCCACTATTTCCTGTTTCCGGAAAATGGGTATTAACATTGAAAATACAGAAGGAGAGATCCTGGTCCACGGAAAAGGTCTCCATGGTCTCAGTGCTCCGTCAGAGACTCTTGACGTCGGTAACAGCGGTACTACCACCCGCCTCATCTCCGGGATCCTTGCAGGACAGGACTTTGTATCAGAGCTTACCGGCGATGCTTCCATCCAGAAACGCCCTATGAAACGGATCATGACTCCGCTTTTCCAAATGGGTGCCGATATCGTAAGTCTCAACGGAAACGGATGTGCACCGCTTAAGATCTCCGGAAAAAAGCTCCATGCCATCCACTACAATTCTCCGGTAGCATCTGCCCAGGTAAAATCCTGCGTACTTCTTGCCGGAATGTACTCTGACGGCATTACCCGTGTAACAGAGCCGGTCCTTTCCAGAAATCACACGGAGATCATGCTGAATTACTTTGGTGCCAATGTAACCGCAGAAGGAACAACAGCATCCATCAAACCGGACCCATCTCTTTACGGACGTGAGATCCTGGTTCCGGGAGATATCTCTTCTGCAGCTTATTTTATCGCAGCAGGTCTTCTTGTCCCCAACAGTGAGATTCTTCTGAAAAATGTGGGGATCAACCCGACCCGTGACGGCATCCTCCGTGTGTGCAGGGCCATGGGAGCAGATATCACTCTTCTTAATGAAACCACAGAGGGCGAACCTACTGCCGATCTTCTGATCCGCTCCTCTGCGCTTCACGGGACCACAATAGAAGGCGCGATCATTCCTACTCTGATCGATGAACTTCCGATGATCGCCGTTATGGCAGCTTTTGCAGAAGGAACCACTGTTATCCGGGATGCACAGGAGCTTCGTGTCAAAGAATCCGACCGCATCCAGGTTATGACGGAAAATCTTCGGAAAATGGGCGCAGATATCCAGGAAACCGAAGATGGCATGATCATTCATGGTGGAAAAGCCCTTCATGGCGCAGAGATCGATTCTCATCTGGATCACCGTGTAGCCATGTCTTTTGCAGTAGCAGGACTGCTTTGTGAGGGAACACTTTCCATCAAAAACGGAGAATGTGTCAACATCTCCTATCCGGAATTCTATTCCGATCTTTATAGTCTGGCAAAATAATTATCTTATATCCAGACAGAGAGCATTTTCATGTATCACAACATCTGTTCCATCAGATGACAGTGCATAAAATGCTCTCTTTTTTTGTATTTCGTATAATTTTTATTTATTATGGATATCATAATTCCAAAATGAAACCATTTTTTTGATAAATTTTATCGTTTTTCCCACTTTCCAAATTCCTACTATTATGGTATTATTTTTTCGGAAAATAATTATTTCCAGAGAGGAGCAACGATTATGAAAATTTTGTTTTATGACACCAAGAGCTACGATAGGGAATTTTTTGAGAAGCTGCTTCCATCTTATCCAGGTATTGAAATTAAATTCATTGAAGCAAATATCCATGAAGAAACCGCAGCTCTTGCCCACGGCTACGATGCCATCTGTGCATTTGTAAATGCAGATCTCGGCGCACCGGTCATTGAGGAGCTTCACCGCCAGGGTGTAAAACTGATTCTGATGCGCTGTGCCGGATACAATAATGTTGATCTGGAAACTACAGCAAAATGTGGGATCCAGGTGGCACGTGTTCCCGGTTATTCTCCGGAAGCAGTTGCCGAACACGCCATGGCACTGGCCCTTACCGCCAACCGGCACACCCACAAGGCATATATCAAATGCCGTGAAAATAACTTTGCACTGAACGGTCTCATGGGCGTCAACTTTTATCAGAAAACTGCCGGCATCATCGGCACCGGAAAAATCGGTCAGGCAATGGCAAAAATCTGCCGCGGCTTTGGCATGAAGGTAATTGCTTATGATCTTTTCCCTAATAAAAATCTTGACTTTCTGGAGTATGTTTCACTGGACGAACTCCTTTCCACCAGTGATCTGATCAGTCTGCACTGTCCGATGACTCCGGAAACAGAGCATCTGATCAACTCCGAAACGATTGCAAAAATGAAAGATGGTGTGATCCTTGTAAATACCTCCAGAGGTGGACTGATCAAAACCGATGACCTGATCGCAGGTATCCGTGATCACAAATTCTTCGCCGTTGGTCTGGATGTTTACGAAGAAGAATCTGCATATGTATATGAAGACATGTCAAGCAGCATTCTTCCTACTTCCACGATCCAGCGTCTTCTGTCCTTCCCAAATGTGACCATGACCTCACATCAGGGATTCTTTACGGTAGAAGCACTGACCAATATTGCGGAGACAACCCTGGAAAACGCAAAAACTTTTATGGATGGAGCTGAAATGAAAAATCTGGTCCACTGATCAGTCTCAACCCTGACATGCAAAATCCCCCGGATACTGATCGTTTATCTGTATCCGGGGGATTATTTTGTTCTTTTGATTTTAATAGATCTCGTCAAAAGACTGTCCGTCATCGTCTGTGTAATAAATGCGCTTTGCATCCTGAGTGAAGATCAGCTTCTGTTTCCCTGCATCATCAAGGCTGCACTGCTGATAGGTGACGCCATCCTCTACCGGAAGCATACTGTCTGCATTATCATAGTCTGCAGCAGTCAGATTGGAGGGTACATGGCCATACTCATAAATGTACTGGGCCACTTCATCTTTATCTGTATAGGTGCCATTTTCATCCAGTTTCTTTTCGCTCTGCGAGTCTGCTGCATCCGATGAATCGGACCCATCTGTATCTCCTGCTCCTGCAGCATTTTCAGAATCCTGCAGCTGCTCCAGGTCGCTTTCATCAGCTACTGCCATCTCATCGTCACCATTCTGGTCCATGGCCTCCACTTCATCCTCACTCAGAGGTTCCAGGTCATCCTGAAAAGCAGATTCGTCGTATTTTTCCTTATCTTTGCATCCTCCCAGCATCATCGCTGCCACCCCGGCAAGCACCAGGATAAAATATCTGAACTTTTTCATGGATCAATCTCCTTTCATGGAATATCGTTCTCGTAAAAGTGCAATTTCTCTTTTCCATCCTTCATCATCATTTGGTGTCTCCAGAATAAAGGGAATTCCCTCAAGAGCCGGATGGCACACCACATTCACAAGTGCATCCAGGCCGATCTGACCTTCGCCGATCTTTGCATGACGATCCTTATGACTGCCCAGTCCGTTTATACTGTCGTTAAGATGAACAGCCTTCAATCTGGAAAGGCCGATCACCCGGTCAAACTCATCAAGAACACCATCCAGATCATGGACAATATCATAACCGCCATCCCATACATGACAGGTATCCAGGCAGACACCCAGTTTATTATTTTTTTCCACCCTGTCAATGATATCACGAAGCTCCTGAAACGTTGCTCCTACTTCTGAACCCTTGCCGGACATAGTTTCCAGAAGGACGGTCGTACTCTGTTCTTCTGTAAGGACATCATTGAGGATTTCCGCAATTTTGGTAATTCCCGTCTCAGTTCCCTGCCCTACATGACTGCCCGGGTGAAAATTATAATAATTTCCCGGTGTATATTCCATACGTTTCAGATCATCTGCCATGATCTCTCTTGCAAAATCTCTCAGATTTTCTTTTGCGGCACAGGCATTCATGGTATACGGTGCATGTGCCACCAGCTTTCCAAAATGATTTTCCCTGGAAAGCTCCAGAAATCTTTCCACATCTGCAGGATCGATCTCTTTTGCCTTGCCTCCTCTGGGATTGCGGGTAAAAAAAGCGAACGTGTTTCCACCGTTTTTCAGCATCTGACGCCCCATGGCAGCATAGCCTTTGGACGAACTTGTATGATTTCCGATATATAATATCATACCAGCACCATCTCCCTGTAGTTTATATTTCTGCCTTTTGGCCTAATTATTATATCAAAAACTTCTTTTTCTGAAAAGTCCGCGATTCTTTCTTTACAATACTTACCATTCTTTCTATAATAAAGATATCTTTACATACGAAGGAGAAAAAGAATGGCAAACGACAATCAAAGGCGGCCGCCTCATGGCCATGATCCAGAGCAGGCACGCAGAGAAGCCGCCAGAGCACGGGAAGCACGGCGGAAGCATTCTGGTTCTGCATCCCGTAATTCCCGTTCACATTCCACTGGGACTCGCAGGAATGACATCAGCAAAAAATCCAGATATTACCAGGTACGCCGTCAGAAAATGTTTCTTGTAGCTGGCGGGATCCTGATCATACTTGTTCTTGTGATCATTTTTTCCGCACGTGCATGCATTTCTTCCCGGAAAGCTGCAGAAGCCGCCGCTTTGCAGAAGGCACAGGAAGAGGAAGCCGCAAAAAAGGCAAAAGAAGAAGCTGCTGCTGTGAAAGATCCCGTTTCACTGACGCTCAGCGTAGTCGGGGACTGCACGTTGGGTACCGATGAGACCTTTGATTATGACACAAGTCTGAACGCATACTACGATAACAACGGCAAAGATTATTTCTTTAAAAATGTAAAAAGCATCTTTGAGGCAGATGACCTGACAATTGCCAATTTTGAAGGAACCCTCACCGATTCCGATGCCAGAGAAGATAAAACCTTTGCATTTAAAGCACCCGCCGAATATGCTCAGATACTCACCAGCGGTTCCGTTGAAGCCGTAAACACTGCAAACAATCACAGCCATGATTACGGAGAGCAGAGCTACACGGATACTCTGACTGCTCTGGATAATGCAGGCATTACACACTTCGGTTATGATGATACTGCGGTTATGGACATCAAGGGAATCAAAGTTGGTCTTGTCGGAATTTACGAGCTGAAGGATCATCTTGGACGCGAACAGCAGCTGAAAGATAATATCGCAAAGGTCAAAGCAGATGGAGCAGAGCTTATAGTTGTGATCTTCCACTGGGGCAATGAGACCGAAACCGTTCCCGATACCAATCAGATGACCCTTGGCCGTCTTGCTATCGATGAAGGTGCAGATCTGGTATGCGGCCATCATCCGCATGTACTCCAGGGAATCGAAACCTATAAAGGAAAAAACATCGTCTACAGTCTTGGCAATTTCTGTTTTGGAGGAAACAGTTCTCCAAGTGATATGGACACCATGATCTTCCAGCAGACCTTCACTGTCACCTCAGAAGGCGTACAGGCTGATAACGTGACCAATATCATTCCCTGTTCTATTTCTTCCGCAGATGGCTACAACAATTATCAGCCAACTCCTGCATCCGGAGATGAGGCATCCAGGATCAAATCCAAGATAGAGGAATGCAGTGCTGCGATTCCTGCCGCGGATTCTTCATCCGCTACATCGGAAGGCTCTGACAGTGAAGAATAAATAGCATAACAAAAAATAATATCCCAACAGATCCTGTTCTGCATGTTTCCATGCTACGATCCGTTGGGATATTATTTATATAAAAAGTAATTTTAAATCTTATTCGATCATCATGGCATCTCCGAAACTGAAGAAACGATATCTTTCCTTCACAGCTTCCTCATAAGCAGCCATAATATGTTCTTTTCCGGCAAGGGCTGAAACTAACATCAGAAGCGTGGACTCCGGCAGATGGAAATTGGTGATCAGTCCATCGATAGCTTTGAATTTATATCCAGGATAGATAAAGATCTCTGTCCATCCGCTTCCGGCCTTCACGATTCCATCCTCTCCGGCTGCGGACTCCAGGGTACGGCAGCTGGTAGTTCCTACAGAGATCACTCTTCCGCCGTTTTTCTTTGTATCATTGATCAGTTTTGCCTGATCTTCTTCCACAATATAAAACTCCGAGTGCATGTGGTGCTTTTCTACATCATCTACCTTTACCGGGCGGAAGGTTCCGAGACCTACATGTAAAGTTACATGTGCAATATTCACACCCTTCTCCTTTACTTTCTCAAGAAGCTCCGGCGTGAAGTGAAGTCCTGCGGTAGGTGCGGCAGCAGATCCCTCATTCTTTGCATATACAGTCTGATAACGGTTCTTATCCTTCAGCTTGTGGGTAATATACGGCGGCAGCGGCATTTCTCCCAGCTGATCCAGGATCTCTTCGAAAATCCCCTCATAATGGAACTGGATCAGACGGTTTCCCTCATCTACAATATCAATGATCTCACCCTTCAGGATACCGTCACCAAAAGTGATCTTTGCACCGGGACGTGCTTTTTTTCCCGGCTTTACAAGACACTCCCAGATATCATTTTCGCGGCGTTTCAGAAGCAGGATCTCGATCAGCGCTCCTGTTTCTTCCTTGTGACCATAAAGACGTGCCGGGATAACCTTGGTATCATTGATCACAAGACAGTCTCCCTTATGCAGGTAATCCAGTATATCGGTAAAATGACGATGTTCGATACTTCCATCTTTCAGGGACAGATGCATCAGTCTGGAAGAACTTCTGTCCTCCAGCGGATCCTGAGCGATCAGTTCCTGCGGTAGATCATAATAAAAATCTGATGTTTTCATAATTATTTTTCCACTTCCTCTTTCCACTGTTTGCGAAGCCTGCGGACCTCGTTCCACTCTTTGTTGGTCAGATCAGCTTTTGGTAAAAGATCCGGCCTCCATTTGGCTGTACGGATGATAGACTGCTCTCTTCTCCATTTATCCACATTGGCATGGTGTCCGGAAAGCAGCACCTCCGGAACCTTTTTGCCATGCCATTCCTCCGGGCGGCTGTACTGGGGATACTCCAGAAGATTCCCGGAAAAGGATTCCGTCTCACCGGATTCCTGATTATTCAGAACACCTGGTACCATTCTGGAAATAGAATCCATCATGACCATAGCCGGAAGTTCTCCACCGGTAAGTACATAATCACCAATGGAAACATAGTCTGTTACGATTTCTTCCAGAACACGCTCATCAATTCCCTCATAATGACCACAGAGGAAAACCAGGTCTTCTTCCAGGGCAAACTCTTTTGCCATATCCTGATTGAAGGTTTTTCCCTGAGGAGTCAGAAAGATCACGCGGGGTTTCCTTCCAATACGTTCTGCAATGGATTCATAAGACAGATATACCGGCTCCGCCTGCATCAGCATTCCGGCTCCGCCGCCATAAGGATAATCATCTACCTTCTGGTGCTTATTGAATGCAAAATCCCGTATATTGATCGCTTCCAGTGATAACAGTCCCTTTGTAATGGCACGGCCTGTAATACTTGTGTTCATTCCGTTCTCGATCATTTCCGGAAATAATGTAAGTACATGATAATTCATTTAAACAAGCCCTTTCATCAAATGTACAGTCATGGTATTTTTTTCCACATCCACATCAAGAACACAGTCATGGATCGCAGGAAGCAGGATTTCCTCGCCATCCACACGATCTACAATATAAACATCATTGGCGCCGGTCTCCATCACATCACGGAGCACTCCGAATTTCTCCCCATTCTCCAGAAGTACCTCCATTCCGATGAGATCCGCCACATAATATTCGTCCTCGCCAAGCTCCTGTGCCTCTTCACGTGGGATCCAAAGCTCACGGCCCTTATACATTTCAATATCATTGATGTTGTCAATGCCTTCAAACTTCAGGATCGCAAGATTTTTAAAAAACTTTACATTCTGAATATTCAGTCTGCGAAGCTCTTTTCCTGTGTCCAGAAGCACATATTCAATATCAAGAAAACGCTCTGCGTCATCCGTTGTCGGAAAAACTTTTACTTCACCACGGACGCCATGGGTCGTTGTAATAACTCCTACCTTTAATAAATCTTCCATTTTTGCTCCCTTTCAGAGTAAAAACAGGAGCCATGGAATCCACAGCTCCTGTCTCTTTTTCATTGCAGAATATCTACAATCACTTTTTTGCTGCTTTTTGAAGAAGCCGCTTTCACAACAGTACGGATTGCCTTGGCAATTCTGCCCTGTCTTCCGATAACCTTACCCATATCGGCCGGTCCGACCTTCAGTTCAACAACAATCGCGTCGTCTTTTTCAGTCTCAGTAACGACTACTTCATCCGGATTTTCAACAAGAGATTTTGCAATTACTTCTACAAGTTGTTTCATTACATACCTCCTTGCTCCTGCCTCATTGAGGCCACAGATCCAAATCTGTCAGGTATTATTTCTCGATTCCGGCAAGTTTAAGAAGCTTAGCAACTACCTCTGTAGGCTGAGCACCAGCTGCAAGCCATTTTTTTGCTGCCTCTTCATCAATTTTGTATACGCTTGGGTCAAGGTTCGGATCATATGTTCCGATCTCTGCGATGCATCTTCCGTCACGTTTGCAGCGAGAATCTGCTACTACGATTCTATAGAAAGGTGCTTTCTTCTGTCCCATTCTTCTTAATCTGATCTTAACTGCCATTTTTGTTTTCCTCCAATTATCTTTCTGAAAATTTATTGTTATTTATTAAAAGGGAAGCTTAAAGCCGCCTCTTTTTCCCATGTTCATCTTGCCGCCTGTTAATCCCGGCATCTGTTTCATCATCTTCTTGCTCTGCTCAAACTGCTTCACAAGACGATTTACTTCTGTAATATCCACTCCGGCGCCTCTGGCGATACGGTTCTTGCGTGAGATGTTCAAAATGTTGGGGTTACTTCTCTCCTGAGGTGTCATGGAAAGAATGATGGACTTGGTACGGTCCATAGCCTTCTCATCGATCATACCCTCGATATCCTTCATCTTACCGCCCATTCCGGGAAGCATGTTCAGGATACTGGAAATACCACCCATCTTGTTCATCTGCTCCATGCTGGTAAGATAATCATTGAAGTCGAAGTCCATTTTCTTCAGCTTTTTTTGCATCTCCTGAGCCTGTTCCTGATCCACAGATGCTTCCACCTTCTCGATCAGACTCATTACATCGCCCATTCCAAGGATCCTGGAAGCCATACGTTCCGGATAAAACTGTTCCAGATCTGAAAGCTTCTCTCCCATACCAACATAGAAGATCGGTTTGCCGGTCACGGCTTTAATGGAAAGCGCAGCGCCGCCTCGTGTATCACCGTCCATCTTAGTCAGGATCACACCATCAATGCCGACTTTATCAGAAAAGTTCTGCGCCACATTTACTGCATCCTGTCCTGTCATGGCATCAACTACAAGCACTGTAGCATCTACATTCACATTCGCTTTGATATCCTCAAGCTCCTGCATCATATCCTCATCAATGTGAAGACGTCCTGCTGTATCGATGAGCACAACATTCTGCTGATTGGATTTCGCATGCTCGATAGCTGCTTTTGCAATATCCACGGGATTCTGCTTATCTCCCATGGAAAAGACCTCGACGCCCTGTTTCTCACCGTTTACCTGCAGCTGTGTGATCGCTGCCGGACGGTAAACATCACAGGCCACAAGCAGTGGTCTCTTTCCCTTGGATTTCAGTTTGCCTGCCAGCTTGGCAACCGTCGTTGTCTTACCTGCACCCTGAAGACCGACCATCATAAGAACGGTAAGATCCATTCCCGGTTTGATCGGAAGCTCTGTTGTCTCACTTCCCATCAGGTTGACCAGCTCATCATTTACGATCTTGATCACCATCTGTCCCGGATTCAGACCATTCATAACATCCTGTCCGATAGCCTTTTCCTGAACGGATTTCGTAAACTGCTTAACGACCTTAAAGTTAACATCCGCTTCCAGAAGCGCCATCTTAACTTCCTTCAGTGCTACCTTGACATCAGCCTCTGTGAGACGGCCCTTGCCCTTCAGCTTCTTAAATACATTCTGCAGTTTATCTGTTAAACTCTCAAATGCCATTGATCATAACTCCTCTAATATCACATTGGAAATCGCCGCAATATCTTCGGCGTGGTACTTGTCAGCCAGTTCATGGATCTTTATGACCTGACTGCGGATGTTCAGGAATTTCTCGACCAGATGAAGCTTCTCTTCATATTCTTCCAACGTCCGATTGCACCGTCTGATCATATCATGCACACCCTGTCTGCTGATGCCAAGTTCCTCAGCAACCTCACTTAAGGAATAATCCTCAAATACCACACTGGTGTACACCTGCCGCTGCCTCTCTGTCAGAAGCTCTCCATAAAAATCAAATAAAAATGTCTGCTCTACAAATTTCTCCATCTGTAATCACCTTGGCTATCATACACGATTCCATCATACCTGTCAAGGGTTTTTGCTTTACAAATTTATTTTTTCCGCACTTGTTTTGCCACACCCCAATATAAAAGGCTTGTTTCTGCACTTGTTTTTTCCTTATGATTCTATTATACTGTAAATCAAAAGAATCAAAATTCCACATAATATGGCTATTATTCCTGTTTTTTCCTACAAAATATAGGAAGGAGAATTTTCCTTGAAACTCAGTGCAAAACTCATCTGCTATCATTTACAGAAATCTTTTCCCCTGCATACATCCAGGCTGGATACATTCCCCACCCTTTCCTGCCCTTCCCGCTTTGAAAAGAACACCTCTCTTCAAGATGGGCGTGTTTACCTTATCACAGATCCGGATTTTCAGCTCACTTTTCATCATCCCAAAAATATTCTGTTCCTGATGATTGGAAAAATCTATCAGAACTACGAATTAACTCAGCCAAACATGTGTATCATCCCTGAAGATATTCCGGTCAATATTGTCTTTAACAGGATTCAGGATATTTTTATCCTCTATGATCAGTGGAATCAGTCCCTGATGGATTCCCGTCTCCGGAACGCATCTATCCAGGAGCTTCTGGATCTTACAGCTTCCATTATTCCCAATCCAATGATGCTGATCGGTATGGATTTTACTATCATTGCCTCCAGAGACTGGAATCTAAGTGATCTTTCCAATTCTGTTTTGGGTTCCACTGAAAATTCCTGGGCTATTGTGGACAGCCTGAAGCAGGATTCTCATTACGAAGAGGCTTTTTATAAAACCGGATATTTTTATTATCCGGGAAATGGCCTTACTGCTCCTTCTCTTTGCGTAAATATCTCCAATAATGATAAAGCAGTATACAGGCTGATGTTTTCCGAAGGTGAGGTTCCCCTGGATGATACGTTTGGTTTTGTTCTGGAGTACCTTTCCCAGATGGTATCCCATGCACTTTCCACAGGAATCATGCACAGCCGGGATAAAGCTTTTCCTCTGCATCAGATTTTTATGTCCATTCTGACTGATCCCGGAGCTGATTATGTAAAAGTCAGTCAGCAGCTGACAAATGTAGGGTGGCTTTCTTCCCATATATATCAATGTATTTTGATCCAGACCGGGCTGATCGACCAGAAAAATCTGACCCTTAATGCCATCTGTAACTATCTGGAAAATACAATTCCTGCCACCTGTGCCACGGAACATAAAGGCAATGCTGTGCTTTTTATCAATCTGGATCTCTGCACTCTGACTATCCATGAGATTTCCGATAAGATCGAGGGCTTTATCAAAAGCAGCATGTTAAGCGCCGGATACAGCCGGAAGATGCTTGGACATTTCAATTTCCACCGGCAATACACGCAGGCTTCTGTTACCCTGCAGGTTGGAAAACGCAAAAATCCCGCAGAAAGTATCCATTATTTTGACTCCATCGCTCTGCCCTATATTCTGGAACAGGCAACCAAAAAGCTTCCTGCTTACATGGTCTGTCACGAAAAGCTTCTGTCAATGAAATATAAGGATGAGGCAAAGCAATCTCATCTCTATGAAACACTACGTTGTTTTCTGGAGCACAACCAGAACATTTCTCATACTGCCAGCGCTTTATTTATCCACAGAAGTACTCTTCTTTATCGTCTGGATAAGATCAAAGCTTTTCTGGACTCAGATCTTACAGACAGAAACGAGATCCTGTATCTGTTGCTTTCTTTTCATCTGATGGATATGGAAGAAGAAAACCGGAATGCAAGATCATAAAAAACAGGAACTCTCTTAAATATTTAGCGTTTTCCCAGCTGCCAAAATGCAACTGCACTGGCTGCCGCCACATTCAGTGAATCCACACCGTGTGCCATTGGAATACATACTGTATAATCACAATCCGCAATGGTCTCCGAAGCAAGGCCATCCCCCTCTGTTCCAAGAACTACTGCCAGTTTTTCTTCTGCCATCAGATGAGGATCATCAATATCAAAGGAATCCTCCCTAAGAGCCATGGCTGCCGTCTTAAATCCCATCGCTTTCAGAGACCGGATTCCTTCCGTTTTCCACTCTGTTTTTTCATCAAAAAAAGTCCATGGTATCTGAAATACAGTTCCCATGCTGACACGGATCGCACGGCGGTACAATGGATTGCTGCATCCCGGTGTCAGCAGTACCGCATCCATTCCAAGAGCCGCCGCAGAACGAAAGATCGCGCCTATATTAGTAGGATTTACCACATTTTCCAGAACTGCGATCCTGCGGGCATTTTTGCATACATCGACTATATCAGGAAGCGCCGGCCGGCGCATTGCACAGAGCATTCCTCTTGTCAGCTTGAATCCGGTCAGTTGCGTCAACACATCAAATTCTGCCGTATAAACCGGGATGTCTCCACAACGACGGATCAGTTCTTTTGCCTCACCCTCAACATGTTTATGTTCCACCAGAAAAGAAATCGGCTGGCACCCGGAATCTAAAGCTCTCTCAATAACCTTCGGGCTCTCCGCAATAAAGATCCCCTTCTCCGGTTCTGCCCGGTTCAAAAGCTGTATCTCCGAGATCCTGGCATATACATCCAGCTCCGAAGCGTTGAAATCTGTGATTTCTATGATATTTGACATGGTTATTTTTCTCCTGTTCTGTCTTCTTGTTTTCATCCTGCTATTGTAACAGAATCTCTTTGCAAAAGAAAGCCAGGTGCTATATGTTTCCACCTGGCTTTGCTGCTACTTGTAAAACAATTTGTTTATATTCAGATCCTCACTTCCATCCACCGGATCATATCCCCGATCACTTCATCTTTACAATACTCATTCAGGATCTCATGAAAAAGTCCGCCGTAGATCTTCATCTGCTTGTCTTTTGATCCTGCTTCTTTAAAGAAATCATAGGTATCCTGTACACTTACCAGACCGTCTTTCTCGCCGTGTGTCATAAGGACCGGATAATGGAACTCTGCTTTTTTCTCTTTGAACCAGTCAAGTCCGTCGCAGATCGCATAGCATAACCCCGCTGTAAAGGACTGTTTATTGTATGGATCTTTTCCGTACCAGTCTACCACTTCCTGTACAGAGCATACACCTGACCCCAGCTGATTGGCAAGGCGCGTATGTACATCCATTTCTCCCGGCACACCACGTATCAGATTGCCGTTATCTGCGGTCAGCGCACCACTGGTAATGATCCCCCGGAGTTTTTTGTCCGGATATTTGGCTCCGTACAGAGAAACCGTAAATCCGCCCATGCTGTGTCCCAGAAGAAATACCGGAATATCCGGATTTTCCTCAATTGCCATATCCACAACTACGTTGGTGTCGTCCAGAAGCTCATTGAAATCTGAATAAAAAGTCTCTTCACCCTCAGACCGTCCATGTCCTCTGTGATCAAAACGATAGGTTCCTATTCCCGCCTCATGAAGTTTTTCCGCAAAATAATCGTACCTGCCCTGGTGCTCACAGAGTCCGTGGACAATCACGATCACCGCTTTATTGTCTGCTGCCGTTTCTTTTTTCAGATACAGTTTCGTTCCGTCAAACGATGTGATCATACTTTCACCCATAATAAAAACCTCCCTTTTCTTGCTGCGAGATACATATCCCCATTATATGTCTCACGCTATCTGATAGGTTTATCATATCATGAAATCTGTATTTTGATAACCCCTATTACTAATTATCAGCAATTATATGATTTTTACAAAAAGTAATGAAAAATAGAGGAGTGACATATTTTGTTCTCTGAACTATAATCACCTCAGTACAAAGGGGCTGTCGCACTAAAAAATTAGTGCGACAGCCCCTTCTTTTTTCATTGTTAGGGCAAATCCCTAACAAAAACGGCAGCGGAATATCTACATTTCCGCTGCCTGAATTTCTTATTCTACTTCTTCCGGCTCCATGCTGAGCATATGGCCTTCCTGATTTCCAATATCATATTTCTGTCCGTATTCCTTGAAATACTGGTAGTAGTCCGCACTGTTTGTGGGATAGATCTTGGAATCGTGAATATGAAGATCAGATCCTGTCTCTCCGCTCTTCATAAGTGCCACCATAGCACTTGCACAGTGAGTTGCGATACGACAGAAACTGTTGAGGATATCACTAAATACCGTTCCCTCTTCCAGTCCGCATTTGCCCTGGCTCAGTCGCTCTGCATGACGCATCTTCAGTACATCACAAAGTCCTGTGATCACAGCTCCGAGAGGTGCTACTCTCTGTGCCATTTCTTTATCGTCTTTCATGAAAGCATTGCAGGTTATATTGATATCCTCACGAACTGCCTCCATAACAACATTCAGCTCATCCCAGGCTTCCTGTGAAAAATTCGTATGGTTATCATGCATTTCATTGGACATATGAGCAATGTAAGAAGCATGATCACCGATACGCTCAAAGTCATTGATCGTATGCAGATACAGTGAAGTCTGTCTTGTCTGTGCAGAATTCATCTCTCTCTTTGTCAGCTGGATCAGATACTCTCCTAGACGACTTTCATACTTGTCGATCAGATCCTCTTTTCGCTGAACCTTATCATACTTATCCTGCTGATAATCATTCAGAAGATTCATGGCTCTGTTGACATTCTTACGGAGCTTCTTGGACATTCCGTTCATTACACGGTGACACTGTGCGATAGCAAGGGCCGGGTAATTCAGAAGACGCTCTTCCAGAAGATCAAAGTCTGCCTCATCTTCCAGATCTTCTTTGTTATCCTTAACAAGCCAGCATACCAGCTTCTCGATCTTTGAAATAAACGGGAACAGCACGATAACCGTTGCCAGACGGAAAACTGTGTTCAAAAGTGCGATCGCTACCGGTGTCATGGTCATATCCATAAATGTAAAATGTACAAACGCATTCACGGTATAAAAGATCACAGACCAGAGAATCAGACCAAACAAGTCATTGATCAGATATACAAGAGCCGTTCTTTTACCGTTCTTATTTGCTCCGATGGCTGAGATCAGAACTGGACATGCAGCACCAACACCGATACCAAGAACGATCGGAAATGCACTTGCAAATGTCAGGATACCGGTTACGGAAAGAGCCTGGAGCACACCGACTGTTGCAGACGCACTCTGGAGTACCGCAGTAAAAGCGATACCTACGAGAATACCTGCGATCGGATTGGAAAACATAGTCAGCATCTTGATGAACATCGGACTCTCACGCAATGGAGATACCGCACCACTCATCATCTGCATACCTGTCATCAGGATCGCAAAACCAAGCATGATATTTCCCACGTTCTTATGTAAGGTACGCTTACAGAACATACGGAAAATAATACCAACTACAGCCACAACAGCAGAAATAGTTGCTGTGGAAAGAACACTAGCGATTCCATTAGATCCTTCAATATAAGAAAGACATAAGATCCAGCCAGTAATACTGGTTCCGATATTGGCTCCCATGATGATACCGATCGCCTGTTTCAGTTTCATCATACCGGAGTTTACAAAACCGATCACCATAACTGTCGTCGCAGAAGACGACTGGATCACACTGGTAACACCAGTACCAAGTGCGACACCCTTCAGCGGAGTATTGGTCATCTTATAAAGAAATGCTTCCAGCTTATTACCTGCTGCCAGCTTCAGACCATCGCCCATTAGGGACATACCAAACAAAAATAATGATACTCCACACAACAAAGATAAGATCATTGAAAAAATTGCCATAATTTTCTCCTTTGTCATACTCGCTTCCTGTCATAACCTGTCAGGAGCCATGTTATCCTGAAAATGCGACTTTACATTTCCTTAATCTGGATTTTTCTTATTTTTAACATTTTCCCATTTATTATGCCACATCAATTTCCATATTACAACAACAGATTTATTTCGAAAATGAAAAAATTCGAAGGCAGCGGATTATCTTCCAAAACTCTGCCCTCGAAATGGGGATTTTTGAGTGATTTTTCACAAAATTTTCTATTTTTCCAGGCGCATCAGCATATCATCCAAAATATCTTCCAAATACCCTCCCGTTGTTTTTTCCCCTTCTTTTTTTATCTGGAGCATCGCTTTCAAATCTTCATCGGACAGGCAGATGATCAGTTTCCCGCTTTCCCGTAGACTTCCCCGTGCAGCCATTTTCGCATGTTTATCCGCTCCTTTTCTGGAAATAATGATCGCAACTTTACGGAGAGCTTTTTCGTACAGATATTTTTCTGTAGTGTAAATTTCCCTCTGAGTAATAGGCTTTTCATAGTTTTTAAACTCGAACACGATATACTTCGTAGAAAAATACTTACAGATCGTGTCAAAAAAATCCTGTGTCACCCCGTTTTTGATCTTACAGCACATGTCAAAACGATACAGATCTTCCTCTGTTGTCTTCTGCTGCTCCCACAAAGTCAGATATTCTCCAAGGATATATTTCAGAATAGAAACACAAAGTTCCTCATATTTCTTGAAAGCTGCACTACCGGTCTCCAACACTTTTAACTGCGCTATATAGCTGTCAGCAACCGATTCCGGATCCGTATTCTCCATCTGGCTGCTTTCCTCAAAGATAAAAGGCTCCGGTCTCTCCGGTTCTATGTTTTCCACCGAATAATTCAGAATCGAGATCAGTTCGTTCTTCAGTTCCGGATAGTCCTCAAAGAGCCACAGCACATTTCGGATGTCCCAGACATATCCAAGCTTCGCCTCTTCGTACTTTCTCTTAGTCTCATCAGAGACCAGATTCGCCACTACACAGATATTTTGTAATGGCAGATCCTTTTTCTGATCTGACACTGCTTTTCCAACCAGACGGCTATAACTCTGCAACCGTTTAAGTGTAGCGATTTCTTTGGAATCACTGTACATTCTGGTCATAAAGACCCATTCATCGCTTTGGAAAGAAACCCCTTTATATGTAAGGTATTTTTCAAAAAGCTGCTTAAAGCGGGCCATATTTTCCCAGTTTTTCATCTGCACATCACCCTCTGAATTTATATAGGGTTCTACGCAGAGATTGCGAACGACCTGTTCTGTCACTTTTATGTTCGGCGCATATATCAGGCTTCTGTACATCCGGCTTTTGTTTGGCACAGAACGTGGAAAATCTTCCGGAAATCCCTTTAATCTGGCTATTTCTTTGTGTGTGATCTTATGATAGACGCCATGGATACGGATCAGCGGCATTTTTATCAGATTCAGACGAACCTGCCCGGATTCCCGATAACCGCCTTTTTCCCAACACAAAACGCTGTCACCGGCATGCGAAGCATCAATCTTCTCTTTCGCAAAATCAATTCTGTAATACCAGGAATCCTGTGGATTCATTTCCACCCAGCCATCCAACAGGATACTACTCTTATGGACCTGCACCGGCATGATCATATCCGAAGCATTCACTCTTTTTGAAACAATATATGCAAATTCTTCCCGCAGCGGAAATGCAGTAACCTCCGAACTCTGGATATTTTTATGCGTGATATGGTATCCATATTCTTGCAGCTGAAAAATGTGCTCCTTTATGAACCCTTTCCATAATTGCTTTTTCATAACAAAAAGAATGGCCGGCGGTCGTCTTCTTTGCACCAGGGTCAAACTATAAAACACCTCTTCTGCTTTCGACTGCGTCAGATCAAAAGCCCAGACATCACTGTCCGGAACTGTGGCAGGATCTATGGAAGAAAGGCTGCATGCAGTTACATTTTGACTTATATTTTCCTGATAGATCTCTATCACTTTTCTGTCCGGCTCATATGCTTTCAAAATCTCATAACCGGCATTTTGAAAACCAAGAGTCAGCGCACCGATACCGGCATTAAAGATCACCACTGTATTCTTCATATATTTTTTCCTATCTTATTATTTGTACTGTGACAGCAGCTCCAAAAGCTTACCACTGTTGATTGGTTTGTTATAATTGATCCCCACAAGCCAGGATATTCCCTGTACATTTCTGTAAAGACTCCGGATAATTTTTCTCCTTTATCTGCTCTATGGCTGTCCGGGCACTCTGGTTTCAGTTCAATCTCCTCTCTGGCACTACCGGCATAAGCATGTACCCGTCACCCCTTCTTAATATCCCCTGAAAAGCAAAATAATTTCACAGCATCATATGTCTATATGATACCATGAAACTATTTTTGCGTAAAGATTTTATAAAAAAGCCTCAGAGTATTTTCGCATATACATACTCTGAGGCTTTCTCTATAGTCCATATATATTTTTTACTCCACTGTCACGCTCTTCGCCAGATTTCGTGGTTTATCCACATCCAGGCCTTTGGCTACGCTTACGTAGTAGCCCAGAAGCTGAAGCGGGATCACTGCCAGGGATGTTGCAAAGTGCGGGTCTGTTTTCGGGATGTAGACGGTGAAGTCTGCGGTATCCTCGATATTGTAATTGCCAAATGTGGTCAGGCCCATAAGGTAGGCGCCGCGGCTCTTACACTCAACCATGTTGCTGACAGTTTTTTCGTAGAGATCCGGCTGGGTCAGCACACCAATCACAAGAGTCCCGTCTTCGATCAGGGAGATCGTTCCGTGTTTCAGCTCTCCGGCAGCATAGGCTTCAGAATGAATGTAACTGATCTCTTTCATCTTCAGACTGCCCTCCAGGCTGATAGCGTAATCAATTCCTCTTCCTACAAAGAAAGCATCTTTTACATTTGCCTGTTTTGAGGCAAACCACTGGATACGCTCTTTATCTTCCAGGATCTTACAGATCTTATCCGGAAGTGTCTGCAGTTCACTGATATAATTGCTGTAGGCTTCTTCTGTGATCGTTCCTCTTACCATTGCAAACTGGATCGCCAGTGTATAAGCTGCGATCAGCTGTGTGCTGTACGCCTTGGTAGTAGCTACAGAAATCTCCGGTCCGGCCAGAGTATAAAATACATTATCAGCCTCACGTGCAATGGAAGATCCCACTACATTAACGATTCCCAGTGTACGAATACCATTTTCCTTGCATTTACGAAGTGCTGCAAGACTGTCTGCTGTTTCACCGGACTGGCTGATGATCACTGCAAGGCTGTTGGTGTTAAGAGCCATTTTTCGGTAACGGAATTCGGAAGCAAGCTCTACCCTTACCGGGATCTGTGCAAGATCCTCGATCACATACTGTGCTGCCATTCCTACGTGATAAGCGGAGCCGCAGGCTATGATATAGATCTGCTGGATGTTCCGGATGCTTTCTTCTTCCAGGCCAACTTCACTGAGGTCGATCTTTCCATCCTTGAGCACGGAATTCAACGTATCCAGTACTGCCTTTGGCTGTTCATGGATCTCTTTCATCATGAAATGCTCATATCCGGCTTTTTCCGCTGCTTCTGCATCCCATTCAATGGTTTTCAGCTCTTTCTCGATCTCATCTCCATCAAGATTGTAGAAGGTGACTTCGCCTTTTTTCACACGCGCCATCTCCAGATTGCCGATATAATATACATTGCGGGTGTATTTCAGGATCGCCGGTACGTCAGAAGCGATAAAGGATTCATCTTCTGCCACTCCAAGGATCATGGGGCTGTCTTTTCTGGCTACATATATTTCACCCGGATAATCCTTGAACATGATCGCAAGGGCATAGGAACCACGGATACGTACCATGGAATGTGTGATGGCATCCACCGGTGTTCCCTCATATTTCTTGTAATAATAATCGATCAGCTTGACTGCTACCTCAGTATCGGTCTCAGAATAGAAAGTATAGCCTTTACGGGTGAGCTTATTTTTCAGTTCCTGATAGTTCTCAATGATGCCGTTGTGGACTGCTACGATATTACCGTCGTCTGTCATATGCGGATGTGCATTGTTCTCAGAAGGTTCACCATGAGTTGCCCATCTGGTATGACCGATACCACAGGTTCCCGGTACAGTCTCTCCGCCGTTTGTCTTTTCTGACAGAACTTTCAGTCTTCCCTTGGCTTTGATCACTTCCGTCTCGTCCTCGCCGTCACGTACGGCGATTCCAGCGGAATCATATCCTCTGTATTCCAGCTTGGAGAGTCCATCTAAAAGGATCGGAGCTGCCTGGTGTCTACCTGTAAATCCTACAATTCCACACATATTTATCTGTCCTTTCTGTCTATGCAGGTATTTTCGCAAAAGACCGGGCTGTTACATCATATGCAACAGTCCGGTCAGAAGTTTCAGTTATTGCAATATAACACGTCCTACAGTATAGCACGTACCACTCTCGGTTTGCAACCCGCTTTTTCCAGAGCTGCAACGATCTGATTCTTATGATCTGTTCCGAATGCTTCCATAGTGATCCGAAGTTCTACGGCTGCATTTCGGTTGGTACTTACAAACTGGTTATGATCCAGTTTGATAACATTACCCTGATTTTCAGCGATCACACTTGCAACACGTACCAGTTCACCTGGCTTATCCGGAATAAGTACGGATACGGTAAAGATACGGTCACGCTGGATCAGTCCGTGCTGTACAACCGATGACATGGTGATCACATCCATATTTCCACCGCTTAAGATGGAAACGATCTTCTTATTCTTTACATCCAGATGACGGAGAGCTGCTACAGTAAGAAGTCCTGAGTTCTCTACGATCATCTTGTGGTTTTCTACCATATCAAGAAAAGCCACGATCAGCTCATCATCATCGATGGTAATGATATCGTCCAGATTTTCCTGGATATATGGGAAGATATTTTTTCCCGGAGTCTGTACTGCAGTACCATCTGCGATAGTATTTACGTGAGGAAGCGTTACGACCTCCCCTTTCTCCAGGGATGCCTTCATACATGCTGCGCCTGCCGGCTCAACACCGATGACTTTGATGTGTGGATTCAGAAGCTTCGCAAGTGTAGAGACACCTGTAGCAAGTCCGCCCCCTCCGATCGGTACCAGAATGTAATCTACAAGCGGAAGTTCCTGTACGATCTCCATGGCGATAGTTCCCTGACCGGTTGCTACTGCCGGATCGTCAAATGGATGGATAAAGGTATATCCTTTTTCTTCTGCAAGGGCAAGTGCGTGTGCGCAGGCTTCGTCATACACGTCGCCGTGAAGGATAACCTCCGCACCGTAACTCTTGGTGCGCTCTACCTTGATCAGTGGTGTGGTAGTTGGCATGACAATGACTGCTTTTACTCCATATTTATGTGCAGCATAAGCAACACCCTGGGCATGATTTCCTGCAGATGCAGTGATCAGCCCTTTGTTCCTCTCTTCGTCAGAAAGTGTGCTGATCTTGTAATATGCGCCACGCACCTTATATGCACCGGTACGCTGCATATTCTCTGGCTTCAGATAAACCTTATTTCCCGTCATATCTGAGAAATAACTGCTGTATATCAGCTTTGTTTCCTGTGTCACTTCTTTTACTTTTGCTGCCGCTTCCTCAAAGCTCTCTAATGTAAGCATTTGTATTTAGCTCCTTTCTTCTACGTCAAAGAGGGCGTTTACAAATGCGTCTGCATCAAATTTCTGCAGGTCATCGATACTTTCGCCTACTCCGATGTATTTTACTGGTATGTCAAGCTCAGACTGGATCGCTACTGCGATTCCGCCCTTGGCTGTACCATCAAGTTTGGTAAGAATGATTCCGGTAACGTTTGCGACCTCGGCAAACTGTCTTGCCTGGGAAAGCGCATTCTGGCCCGTGGTTCCGTCAAGAACTACCAGCGTTTCCAAATATGCTTCCGGATACTCACGTTCCAGAATACGGTAAATCTTGCGAAGCTCTTCCATAAGGTTTTTCTTATTATGAAGTCTTCCTGCGGTATCGCAGATCAGAATATCTGCATTTCTGGCTTTGGCTGCTGCCACGGCATCATAGACAACAGATGCCGGATCTGCTCCGTCCTGGCCGCCAATGATCTCAACGCCTGCACGGTTAGCCCACTGTGTCAGCTGCTCTCCGGCTGCCGCACGGAAGGTATCTGCTGCTCCGAGGATGACCTTTTTTCCCTGATCCTTTAATTTACCGGCCAGTTTGCCTACAGAGGTAGTCTTACCTACTCCGTTGACACCGATCACAAGGATCACGGATTTCCGGTTCTCAAACTCATATTCTGTGCTTTCTACCTGCATCTGTTTTTTGATGCTGTCGATCAGAAGCTGTTTGCACTGGGACGGCTCCTTGATATGCTGCTCAGCAACCTGCTCCTTTAAATGCTCCAGAATGGAGGTGGTTGCGTTAATGCCGATATCTCCCATGATCAGGATCTCTTCCAGTTCTTCATAAAAATCATCATCAATACTGGAAAAACCGCTGAAAATGGAATCAAAGCCGGCAACGATATTGTCTCGCGTTTTGGTAAGTCCGCTTACCAGACGTTTAAAAAATCCTTTTTTTTCTTCTGCCATACTGATTCATCCCCTCTGCTACTGGGTAAGCTGGTTCTCTACTAAATCTACGGATACCAGCGTGGATACCCCTTTTTCCTGCATGGTAATTCCATAAAGCCTGTCTGCTGCATTCATGGTACCACGTCTATGTGTTATTATAATAAATTGTGTGTTCTTCGTCAACTTCTGAAGATATCCCGCAAAACGTCCTACATTGGAATCATCCAGTGCAGCCTCGATCTCATCCAGAAGACAGAATGGTGAAGGCTTCAGATTCTGGATAGCAAAAAGAAGTGCAATGGCTGTCAGTGCTTTTTCTCCACCGGAAAGCTGCATCATGTTCTGAAGTTTTTTTCCGGGCGGCTGGGAAATGATCCGGATCCCTGCCTCAAGGATATCCTCGTCTTCCGCAAGTTCCAGAGTTCCCCGGCCTCCGCCGAACAGTTCTTTGAAGGCTTTATCAAATTCTTTCTGGATCTCTCCGAATTTTTCGCTAAACTGCTTCCGCATGCCCTCATCCAACTCCTGGATGATCTGTTCCAGCGTTTTTTCCGCTTCCAAAAGATCGTTGTACTGACCGCTTAAGAACGTATGCCGTTCCAGAAGTTCTTTGTAATCCTCAATGGCATTGACGTTGACAGAGCCAAGAGCTCGGATCTCGTCCTTTAATTTATGGATCTGCTGCTTCATCACATGCCTGTCATTCATTTCTTCTTTCCTGTACTGCAAGGCATTATTCGGAGTGATCTCGTATTCTTCCCACATATAGGAAATCCTTGCTTCCCGGTTCTCTTCGATCTTTTCTGCCTGAGTCTTCAGTCGGAAGCATTCTTTGTCCAGAAGACTGATCTGGCCAGACAGCTCATCACGCTTTTCAAAAAACTCCTTATGGCTTTTTGTGCGTTCTTCCTTTTCCTGCTGCCATTTTTCCAGCTGTTTTGCAGCCGCCTCTTCTTTTGCGGCAAAGCCTTCGATCTCCTTACGGACCTTGTCGATCGTCTTTCTCTTTTCTGCAGTTTCCTGGCTGCCCTTTTCCAGAGAATCCAGAATTTCTTCCCTCTCTTTCGAAAGAACTTCGATCTCCTCTTTCAGACGCCGCAGATTTTCCTTTATGAAGTTTTCCTTCTGCTGGGATGCAGATGCGTCAAGACGGATCCTTTCCAGCTTCTCTGAAGTCTCCGCTTCGTCCTTTTTCCAGTCCTCCAGCTCCTTCTGCCGGGTCTCGATAAACGTTTCCAGCTCTTCCTCATCCCTTTTGGATGCTTCAAGTTCCTGCGTGATCTTTATGTTATCTGCCTGCATGTCTCTTGCCTGAAGACGGATCTCCTCCTGCTCCCTCTCGATCCTGGTATAACCGCCGCGGATCTCCTCCGCTTTTTTCTCCAGCTGTTCAATGTTCAACCTGGCTGTATTCTGCTGAATGGATTGTTCCTGAAATTTCTGCTGCAGCGCCGCCACAGTATCACGCATCTCATTTCTTCTGCTGCGGTTATCTTCCATGGACTGTCGGATCTCATGATACCCGGCTGCCAGCTCTTTTACCTTCTTTTCCAGTTCCTCGATCTCACGACGACGCCCAAGAAGATTGCTGTTGTTCTTAAAAGCTCCACCGGTCATGGAACCGCCTGGACTTAAGGATTCTCCCTCCAACGTTACCATACGGATACTGTGTCGGTATTTTCTGGCAATGGCAATAGCATGATCGATATGATCCACCACCAGCACTCTGCCAAGAAGATACCCGATCAGACCGTCATATTCCTTCTCTGCAGTTACCAGACCACTGGCAAGACCAATAGCTCCCGGTTCGTTCAAAGCACCTCTCTGATTAAACTCGCCTCTTGAAGAAATGCTGTTTAACGGGAGAAAAGTCGCACGACCATACCGGTTTTTCTTCAGGAATTCGATCATCTGCTTAGCAGTCTGCTCGTTATCCGTAACGATATTCTGAATACTTCCTCCAAGAGCTGTCTCAATAGCGATCTCATAATTTTTTTCAACGTGAATGATATCCGCCACTACGCCACGGATCCCAGGAACATGATTCTTCTGTTCCATGACACGGCGGATACTGTTTCCATATCCATCATAACGTTCTGTGATATTGCGGAGGGATTCCAGTCTGGATGCCTCTCTATGATAGGACGTCTGTTCCTTTTCCAGCTGTGTATTCTGCTGTTTAAGGGTTTCCTGGATGGCATGTATCTCTTTTGTAAGACGGCTGCCTTCTTCTCTGGTTTCCTGAATGGCCTTCGTGATAGTGTCGTATTCCTTCTGTGCCTGATCGATCGCTGACTGCTGCTCCTCTTCCTGGGTTTTCAGGGAAAGGATCCTCTGACTGATCCCGGCTTTCCGGATATCCAGCTGCTCCTTCATGGCATCAAAACGCTGTGCCTTACCTTTGGTGTTTGCACGGGAATTAAGGATCTCAATGATCTCATTCTTACCATCTTCCACTGCCTGGGTGCATTCTTCGATACTGCTCTGGATATTGTCCATTTTTTTCTGCTCGTCAGCAAGTTTTCTGTCGATCTCCCGTAAATTTGCCTGAAGATCTGCTTTTTGCTCTTCCAGAGCTTCCTGGTCTGCAGATTTTTTCTCCGTATCTTCCTGAACTGCTAAAAGACGGCTGCGATAATGACTGTCATTCTGCTCTCCTGCCAGGATCTGTTCATGAAGAACATTGATCTCACCGGACAGCTGTTGTTTACGGATAGCACGATCCCGGCTTTCTTCCCGCAACGCCTCCATCCGCTCATTCAGCTCTTCCAGTATTTTTTCCAGACGTTCATATTCATCCTTGGTACGACTATGAGCATTCTGGGCTTCTTTTAACTGATTTTCTGCGATCCTGGTTTTTTCTTCCAGCTCGCGGATCAGATTTCCGGTGTGTTCATATTCCAGGAGGAACATATTTATATCCAGCTCTTTCAGATTTTCTCTTTTTGCCAGATATATTTTTGCAGTCTCAGACTGACGTTCCAGCGGTTCCAGCTGCTTGGTCAGCTCACTTAAGATGTCCGTGACACGGACCAGATTCTGTTGTTCTTCCTCAAGCTTCTTCAGTGTGGTATTTTTTCGTCTTTTAAATTTGACGATCCCGGCTGCCTCGTCAAAAAGCTCTCGGCGTTCTTCGGGTTTTCCACTTAAGATCTTATCGATCTGACCCTGTCCGATGATGGAATATCCTTCTTTTCCGATACCGGTATCATAGAACATCTCATTGATGTCCTTTAAACGACAGGAGCTGCCGTTGATGCGGTATTCGCTCTCACCGGAACGATACAGTCTTCTGGTAACGGTTACTTCTTCAAAATCCACCGGGAGCTTGTGATCACTGTTATCAAGTGTAATAGCCACGGACGCAAAGCTCAGAGGCTTGCGAAGCTCCGTTCCTGAAAAGATAACATCCTGCATATTCCCGCCTCGAAGCTGCTTGGCGCTCTGTTCTCCCAGAACCCAGCGGACTGCATCGCCAACATTACTTTTTCCGCTGCCGTTAGGTCCTACGATGCCGGTGATCCCGTTATGAAATTCAAAATTTATTTTCTGTGCAAAGGATTTAAATCCCTGCACCTCTATATTTTTCAGATACATTGGCCACCTGCTGTTATTTTATACTGCGTATTACCTCTAGGGCTGCAGCCTGTTCTGCTGCCTTTTTTGTATGGCCGGTTCCGGTTCCCATACTTTTTCCATTGATCAGTGCCTCCACAGTAAAGCTCTTGCTGTGGTCCGGTCCCTCTTCTTTCAGAAGACGATATTCCACCGGATGATTTCCGCCTTCCTGTACCATTTCCTGAAGCACTGTCTTGCTGTCATAAAAAATCCTCTTATCCTCCAGATCGTTCAGGATAAATTTCATAACAAAAGCCTGTGCCGGTTCAAATCCACCGTCCAGATACATAGCCCCAATCAGAGATTCCAGGGCATCAGAAACGATGGAATCTCTTTTACGACCGCCCATCATTTCCTCACCTCTTCCAAGGAGGATAAACTCCGGAAGCCCGAATTCTCTTGCACAGTAGGCAAGACTCTTTTCACATACCATGCTGGCACGTTTCTTGGTCAACTCACCTTCCTGATTATTCCGGAATTTTTTGTACAGGAAATCACTGCTGATCAGCTCCAGCACCGCATCTCCAAGAAACTCCAGACGCTCATTGCATCCAAGCTTTCCAAGGTGTTTTTCGTTGGCATAGGAGCTGTGTGTCATTGCCTGCTCCAGTAAAGATTTTGCGGTAAACTGGTATCCGATAGTCTGCTCCAGCTTTTTTAAATTATTTTCCATTTCTTCTTCCCTTCGTTACCCGGCGAAGAGTCTCCACTGCATCGCCGACAGTAACGATCTCCTCGGCTTCCTCCGGGGCGATACGAACATCAAAAGTTTCCTCCAGATCAATAAGAATCTGAAAAAAATCCAGAGAATCCACTCCCAGATCATCCACAAAGGTAGTTTTTTCTGTAATGGCATCCATATTTCTTCCCAGAGTTTTTTCGATGATGGTCTTCAGCATTTCCAGTTCCACGACTGTTCGCCTCCTGTTCTGTCTGTAATATTTCCGGCAATCCCGGTTTTATTTTTTTTCGCTTTTTTCTTCCGCCTGTGCTTTCTGCTCAGCTGCTATAAACTCCTCGATCTTTTCATTGATCTTCTCTTCCTTAAACTGCTCGCACTGAAAGATCGCATGACGGATTTCTACGCTTCTGGCACTTCCGTGGCTTTTGACCACAAGACCTTTCAGACCAAGAAGCGGTGCTCCGCCATATTCACTGGCATCAAATGATTTTAAGGTTTCCTTAAGAGCAGGTTTTACCATCAGAGCTCCCATTTTACTGCGAATGTTTGTCATCATACCTTTTTTGATCATAGATATCAAAGTAGCTCCAACACCTTCATAAAGCTTGAGGATCACATTTCCTACAAAAGCTTCACACACTACTACATCTGCATAACCTGACGGGATATCTCTCGCCTCAATACTTCCGATGAAATTAATATCCTTACATGCTTTTAACAGAGGGAAGGTAGCCTTTACCAGCGCATTGCCCTTTTCTTCCTCAGCACCGTTATTAACAATAGCAACTCTCGGTTTCTTAATACCCACTACATTTTCCATATAGATGGAACCCATCTGCGCAAACTGTACCAGATGATCTGGTCTCGCATCTACATTGGCACCACAGTCGATCAGAAGGGAAACGCCCTTTGCCGTAGGGATCAGCGGAGCAAGAGGTGGTCTCCGGATCCCTTTGATCCTGCCTACGATCACCTGGCCTCCTACCAGTACCGCACCGGTGCTTCCGGAGGAAACAAAGGCATCGGCCTCCTGTTTTTTTACAAGATTTAATCCCACTACAATAGAGGAATCTTTCTTTTTCTGGATAGCCATGACCGGAGGTTCCGCAGTCTCGATCACCTGAGACGCATGCACCACACGAATCCTGTCCTTAGGATAATCCGGGTATTTCCGAAGCTCTGCTTCGATCACATCCTGTACTCCTGTAAGGATAACCTGGATGTTCTCTTTTTCTTTCACAGCTTCCACTGCGGCTTTTACCGGTTCCTCGGGAGCATTGTCACCACCCATTGCATCTACAACGACTTTTACCATTTCTGACATATGTTGTCCTTTCTCTGTCCGAAATCTTTTCGGAATGCATATGGTACACTGTAGTGAAAATCCTCATACACATCCGTATAAGGATTTTCATTGCAGAGTACCAAAAGTTAAGCGGATATTCGAAATCCGCATTCGCTACCTACTCATAACCGAATAACTGCTTCGCAGTTTATCCGGTTAACGTACCGTTATTTATGATACTAGAGTTTTGCCTGAGAAGTCAATATCTTTTACTCTTTCTGATTTTCAATCTGTTCTGCAAGATCATTTAAATATACCCAGCGATCCATTTTTTCATCCAGCTTCTGCTGGATTTCCTGCTGCTCGTCGGAAAGCTCCCTGAGTTTTCCCGCATTTGTGGCATTGGCAGCCATCTCTTTGTCGATCTGCTCCAGACGTTCTTCCAATGCTGCGATGTCATCGTCAATAGTGTCAAATTCTTTCTGTTCTTTATAGGTGAATTTCAGTTTCTGTTTCCGGTTCTGTTTCCAGGTATCTGCAGCGGATTTCTTTTTCTCAGGCTCAGCTGTTTCTCCCTGTACTGTACCGCCATTCATATCTGAACGCGTTTCCAGAGACTGTCCCTTTCTTTCCTTTGCTTCCAGATAATCCGTATAACCGCCCTCATACTGGACAAGCCGGCCATCTCCCTCAAATGCCATAATACGGTTCACCACATTATCCAGGAAATAGCGGTCATGGGACACTGTGATCACGATGCCGGAAAAAGAATCCAGATAGTCCTCAAGAATGGTCATGGTGGGAATATCAAGATCATTTCCGGGCTCATCAAGAAGAAGAACATTTGGCGCCTCCATCAGAACCTTCAAAAGATACAGTCTTCGCTTCTCACCTCCGGAAAGCTTCTCCACCGGGGTGTACTGCATGGCCGGATCAAAAAGAAATCTCTCAAGCATCTGGGAAGCTGTGATCCTTCCTTCTTTTGTCGGAACATATTCCGCCACCTCACGGATATAATCAATCACTCGCTGTCTTCCATCCATATCCGGAACGTTTTGTGCAAGATACCCGATACGGATCGTTTCTCCGATCTGAATCTCTCCGGAATCCGGCAAGATCAGTCCATCTGCCATTTTAAGAAGTGTGGACTTACCGCAGCCATTTGGCCCGATGATCCCGAGACGCTGATCACGAAGAACAATATGATCAAAATCATTGATCAAAAGACGACCTTCGATGGTTTTACTTACATGATGAAACTCTATGGTTTTCTTTCCCATACGGGTCTCAATGGAATCCATTTCCACATTCTGCTCTTTCAGCGGGGTTTTTCCCGCCTTCAGTGCTTCCAAACGGTCAAGCCTTGCTCTCTGTTTTGTACTTCTGGCACGACAGCCTCTTGCTGCCCATTCCAGTTCCATCCGAAGTACACTGCGGCGCTTCCGGTCACTGGCAAGCTCCATTTCCTCTCTCTGCGCTTTCAGCTCCAGAAATCTGGAATAATCTCCTGCATAGGAATATAATTTTCCGTGGCTGATCTCCAGGATCCGGTTTGCCACACGATCCAGGAAATAACGGTCATGAGTGACCATGATCACCGTCCCACGAAAATTCCGGAGAAAATCTTCCAGCCATATGACCATTTCTCCGTCCAGATGGTTGGTAGGCTCATCCAGGATCAGAATGTCAGCCGGATTTAAAAGCATCCTTGCCAGCGCCACTCTTTTCTTTTCACCACCGGAAAGATTATCCATATTGATATTCTGATCGGTAATACCAAGTGTATTCAGCATGCGTCTGGCCTCACTTTCGGTACTCCAGTCCTTCTGCCATTTGCCTTCTGCCACATAGTCCAGAATGGTCATATGCTGCGGAAATTCCGGAGTCTGGGGAAGCCAGCTGATCCGGATCCCGTTCTGGGTGATCACCTGCCCTTCGTCCGGTTCTTCCTCTCCAGCGATCACGCGGAGCAAAGTAGTTTTACCGGTTCCGTTTACACCGATGATACCTATTTTTTCTCCCTGATCGATGCCGCAGGAGATATCATCAAATATCACCTTATCTCCAAAAATTTTGTGGATATGTTCTATATTAAGAATGTTCATGCGCATTTTCTCCGTTTTCTTCCAAAGTATATAAAAATCATTTCCATGATAGCGAATTTCCACGATTCCGTCAAGAATCACTGTTATGACAGGGGAAAGGGCTGTACCTCAAATCTAGAAGTACAGCCCTCTTGGGGGATTGTTTTTTATCTGGATCTTGGTCAACAGTTTCTGGTGTCGCCAGCTGCTGCCCTTATTTTTCGTATATCCACCGCCTTTCGTATCTTTTGACGCTATTGTAAAAAAATTATCAGGAAATGACAACAGACCTGTGACAAAACGACAGTTTCCATGAAATATGACATTTTTATGTTAAATATCTGCTAAAAGCACGTTCATTCCTGATAATTTTCTACACAATACGTCATTTCAGGCTAAAATCCGATATTGGATATACATAAAAGTTATGATATACTATTTTTACTACTCTTTTATAAACCGGAGGTTATATTATTTTGAATATTGCAATTATTGATGACATCTCAACGGATGCAGAAGCCCTGAAGAATATCGCTGTTTCCTATTTTGAGAAAAAACAGATCCGGGCAGAAATCTGTCATTTTTTCAGCGCAGAAGAATTTTTTGAAGATTATCAGCCCGGAAAATTTCAGATCCTGTTCCTGGATATTTATATGGACGGAATGACAGGTATGGAAGCTGCGCGCAGGATCCGAAGACAGTCCGATAACTGCATCCTTGTTTTTGTCACTACCAGCAGTGATTTTGCTGTGGAAAGCTATGATGTAGGAGCCTCCTATTATCTTCTGAAACCATTTCAGCCAGAAAAACTCTGTTCCATTCTGGATTCCTTTCAATCCAGGCATTTACTGGCATCCCGTTACATTGAAGTCGTTTCTGACCGGGTTCCCATCCGGGTCCCTCTGCGCAGTATTTTATATGCAGATACATTCCGAAATGCAGTGTGCCTTCATACCGACGCCGGTCCGGTCCGTTCTTATCTTACCTTTCACAAATTTGAGGAGCAGATCCGGGACTGTCCTAATTTTCTCTCCTGTTATCGTGGCTGTGTCGTTAATATGGATCGTATACAGGAAGCTTCTGAAGAAGGCTTCCTTCTGGACAACGGAGAGGTCGTCCAGATCCGGAAACGTGGCTCTTCTGCTATCCGTAAAGCCTATCTTCAGTATCTCTTTGCGTCAGATGAAGAAATATCTCAGCTTTGAAAATGCCATTTTCAGACTGAAAATCCGCAAATCCTCCATAACGTGCTGCAATTTCCATGATCGACGCAGTTCCGATCCCCTGTCCGGAATGCTTACCTGAAAAAAATCCTGTTTTATTTCTGCGTAAGGGATCTGTACAGCTGTTCTCTTCTTTTATAAGAAGTTTATTACTTCTGGTACGTATCTGTACACGGACAAATCTGGAACTGCCTTTCGGACAAAGCTGTGCCGCTTCTATGGCATTTTCCAGAAGATTTCCAAAGAGACGACAAAAATCTGTATCCTGGATCCCTGTTTTTTCCGGTGCTTCTACCTGACACTGAAAAACGATCCCGTTTTTTCTGCATAGTTCTTCATAATAATGTAAGATCGCATCGGCAACCTGATTTTTACAGTAAGAATGATAGGGCAAACGTTCCTGAAATTCACGGGTATACCGGCAAAGGTATTTCTGCATTTCTCCATACTGCTCACGTTCCAGTAATGCAGACAGAACACGAAGGTGCTGACGCATATCATGACGGACACGGCTGGTTTCTTCCATCTGTTCTTTTAATCGGTCGTAATGATTTTTCTGGGCAAGGAGACGAAGTTCAGTCTGATGACTGTATACCTCATAAGTCAGACGGATCTTATATGCTTCTGACAGGTCTCTCCACAGAACACAGCCAAACGCAGCTGTCAGTATCAGCCCACCTGTCTCCGGGAAACCTCCTCCCAAAATCGGCTCATAAAGATACCCTATCCGATCTGCCACAAGGGAACAGGCATAAATCGTTGTTCCCACCAAAACGATCTTTCCATATCTGCAATCTGTTTCTCCAAAAGTATTGAGCAGCATATAGATCGCTGCCACCCATTTGACTGCCTCACTGATCCAGACAACATCATAAAGAAGCCTGGCTGAAGGAAGTATATCCGCAAAAATCTCCAGAAAGAAAGCTACTACGATCCAGAGATCGATCAAAAGAAACAGATATATGCCCCTTTTTTTTCCTATAATACAATCCTCAAGCCGGATCATGCAGGAAAGGATCAGATAATAGATCATAGTTTCCAGGGCATACCAGGGCCTCGTGGGAAGAAGAAAAAAATTTTGTACCAGGGAGCATAACGAATATCCTGCCACACAGAGACAGACCAGATTAAAAATAGCAAATTCTTTTGTCCTGGTTCTGACATGTACCATAAGAGTCCCAAACATGATACAGATACAGAACGCAATGGCACAGCCGCTTCCGAGTACCCGCAGTCCTCTCTGTATGCTTACACGGACCGGAGATCCCAAAACCGGAATAGCCTGGATTCCGGATCTGATATGGCTTTTGTCTGCTACTGCTATGACAATCTCTACAACCCCGGATCCCTGAAACGTAAAAACACGGTTCATGACCCGGTCCATATAGGTTTTTTCGTCAGGATCCCCCACTTCCCCGGCCAGTTCTCCATTGATATAGATTCGGTATGCGGAAAAAACCTCCGCCATAGATATCGCCCAGATTTTTTCCTCTTCGGGCAGGATCAGAAACATCCGGTATGTCCCACATCCATACGTAGAAGCCTCTTTATTCCCCAGTTCCATTTCATTACGTTCTCCGATCGAAATATAACAACTGTAATATCCTGGATCCTTTTTCAGCATCTCAGGTGTAAGCAGCTTTCCCGGAAAATATTGCCATTCCCTGGCAAGATAATGTAGCTTTGCCGCCGCATCTTTATCATCCAGACAAAGGATTCCCTGAATGGGCTGCTCGCCTTTCGCTGTATATTCATTATTTATGAGATACATCATAAAAAAAGCAGTCATAGATAACACCACAGTAAGTCCAAAGATCAGGGTCCATTGCCTACTTTTCTCCTTTATGACTGTCACCTCGCTTTCCGGATCTGCTTCGGATTCCTACGATCAGCACTGTTATCATTGTTGCTGTCGTCAGGACTGCCACTGCAAAAGGATTCTCTTCTATATCATCTATTTTCCGACCTCTTACGCAGAAGATTCCTGTCTCGTCCGTGTCAACGATCAGAAGATCCTGCTTTTTATCCAGGAATGTCTTTAGTTTTCTTCCTCGGGAATCCGTAATTTCCATAGTTTCCGGATCTCCGTTGGGAAACATCTCTTTTACCGGTATCATGATCCGGCTCCCCGGAATATCCGTGATCTTCTGAGTGCCTTTATAGATCTTTATTTCATATGAATGATTGGAAACCTTTTGTACCAGTGCCTGTATTGTACCATTCTCTGCTACCTTCCAGCTTTGTGCCACAGAAGCAGGGATACGAAGACTGATTCCTTCTTTTTCAAAATTTATATCTCCCATATATTTCAGGATAAGATCCAGACGTTTTCCACTGATCACAGTCCATTTTTCAGTAACAACTTCTGTTACTTTTCTGGCCGGCTGCTGTACTTCAGGTTCAGCCCGTACAGTCCTCGTGCTATAAATCATACCGACACACAGCGCAATAACTTCAAGTATCAACCAAAAACCATATCGTATTGTTTTTTGCAGATTATACATATCTGGTCATCCCCATTACATATGTTTCATCTATCTGCATCCAGAATACCTCTTTTTCAGCTTTCAGGCAATCAAATCTATACGTAATAAATCGACATCTTTCGAACAAAACAAAGGTGCTGATCACTGCTATTGCACAGAATCAGCACCTTTTCATATATCGTTATTTCTTTTTCTGCATACCTGGAAATCGCCGAAAATAATAGATGACAAACAGTACCGCAGTAATTATCCAGGACACCGGATAACTGAGCATGATACTGTCGATCCCCGGATGAGATCTTACAAAAGCAAACAACCAGATGATACGTAAAAGACAGACTCCTCCACAGGTCAAAATCATAGGAACCAGTACTCTTCCGGCACCACGCAGCGCTCCGGAAAGAATTCCGATCACAACATAAATAGCATAGGACGGAATCAGGAAACGGATCATATGCACCCCAATGTCTACAACCACCTGATCTGTTGTAAACAAATGGTAGATCGGATTTGCGAACAGAATAAGTGCTCCGCTTACAATAAACGCCGAAATGTATGCCATCACCATACAGACGCGGACACTTTTTCGCATGCGGTGGTATTTTCCGGCACCATAATTCTGTCCCACAAAGGTGGTAATTGAGATGGCAAAAGCATTGCATACCATCCAGAACACCGCATCAATCTTTCCCATAGTTCCCCAGGCTGCAACTGTGTCAGTCCCCAGTTCATTGACAAAAATCTGAATGGTGAGATTGGCAATATTATACATCACCGATTCCAGTCCTGCCGGAAGTCCAATCCTGAGAACTGCCCCCAAAGACCGGAGATCAAAACGAATCTCATGAAATTCCAGACGATAAATATCCTCTGCGCGCATCAGGAACCAGGTTACAAGGATGGCACTGACTGCCTGGCAGCTGACTGTTGCAAGTGCAACACCGAGGACTCCCATATGGAAGATCACTACAAATACAACATCCAGCAAAATATTCAACAAACAGGTAATGATCAGCACATAGAGCGGTCTTTTGGAATCCCCCACTGCTCTTAAGATACTGGATACCATATTATAGACCAGATTAAAAAATGTTCCCGCAAAATAGATATGCAGGTACAACACAGAATCCGGTATTACTTCTGCCGGTGTTTTCATCAGGTGAAGGATCGGCTCAGCCAGGATAAAACCTGCTGTTCCCACAATAATACTGGCAGCCAGGCAGAAGATCATGGATGTGTGAAGTGCTTTTTTAAGGTTTTTGTGGTCTTTCGCTCCGTAAAACTGAGAAATCACTACAGACGCACCGGAACATAAACCTACAAAAAAACCTACGATGAGATTCACGATCATACTGGATGAGCCTCCTACTGCTGCCAATGCTTCTTTTCCCACAAAGCGGCCTACTACAACTGTATCGGCAGTATTGTAGATCTGCTGGAACAGAGTTCCAAACAAAATCGGAAAAAAGAATATCAGAAGCTGCTTCCAGATCACACCCTCTGTGATCTGGTTCACGGCGGTATTTTTCTGATTCTTGTTCTGTTTCATATTTTTTTATTTCCCCCCAGAGTATAAAAAAAGCCGGTATACTTATCTCAGCATACCAGACTCTTTTCGCATCATATATTGACTGTCTAATTAAAATTAGTCCTCAACTTTGATGATTTCCTTCTTATTGTAGCTTCCGCAAGCTTTGCAAACTCTGTGTGGCATCATAAGTGCTCCACATTTGCTACATTTAACAAGGTTCATAGCGCTCATTTTCCAGTTCGCTCTTCTCTTGTCACGTCTAGCTTTGGAAGATTTGTTCTTAGGACAAATGGACATAGGTTACACCTCCTTAAATTTACTGAATATATCACTGATAGCTGCCATGCGGGGATCCTTAGGCTCCTCCTTGCATCCGCAGGGACCTTCGTTTAGGTTCTTCCCGCAGCGGCTGCAGATACCTTTACAGTCTTCTTTACATAAGACCTTTAAAGGCCAGCATATCAATACCTCAAGATAGACCAACCGGTCCACATCCAGGTTCATACCTGTGAGATAGCTGCTTTCATCCAGATCATTGACACGCTCTTCATCAGAAAGCTTCATATCAAGCTTCTTCTTAAATTCCAGCGGTATCTCGACGGCTACTGTCTCAAGACAGCGGTCACAGGGAATGCCCACTGTAATCTTACCGGTTCCTGTAAGCTCAAGAACCTTATCACCGGTATTGGTGATCGTAAGCTCTACCGGTTCCTTCGCAAGTACCGGAAAACTTCCCATCTGAAAATCAATCTTCTCCAGTTCAGGAATAACTGATTCCTGGATCGTCTTGCCATCACAGGAAGAAATGTCTAATAAATGAATCTGCATAAGTCTCTCCTATCCACACTCAATCCATTATACATATGGTCTTGTGATTTGTCAACGTTATTTTCGGGAAAATATTACATTTTTTTAATTTTTTATTACTGTTGGCTTAATCAGAAATTCGGGGTAAATTACGGGGGTGGACCTTTAATTGTCCGCCCCCCGAATGTATACTGCTGATCCACAGTAATATATAATTCTGCCTGATTACCGATCATGCCCGAACGGTTCTGTACCGGTACTGAAACAGCTGATTATACCAGTGCTACAGTCTCACGGCAGATTGCAAGCTCCTCGTTTGTCGGGATAACTGCAACCTTAACCTTGGAATCCGGTGTGGAGATCACGATTTCCTCGCCACGATGTCCGTTAGCATCTTTGTCAAGTGTTACGCCAAGGTATCCGAGATAGCTGACAACCTTCTCACGTACCGGGATCGCATTCTCACCGATACCTGCTGTGAAGACGATCGCGTCAACACCATTCATTGCTGCAACATATCCGCCTACGAATTTAGCGATGCCATAGCAGAGAACGTCGATGGCATTAGCTGCATCCTCGTTTCCGCCTTCAGCTGCCTCGTTGAGGTCACGGAAGTCGCTGGAAAGTCCGCCGGAAAGTCCGAGAAGACCAGATTTCTTGTTGAGTACGTTCATAACGCCCTCAATGTCCAGGTTCTCTTTCTTAGCAATGAACTCCATGATAGCCGGATCGATGTTACCGGAACGAGTTCCCATAACAACACCTTCAAGTGGTGTAAGACCCATTGTTGTATCTACACATTTGCCATTTACAACTGCGCTGATGGAAGATCCGTTTCCAAGGTGGCAGACGATAACTTTGGAGTTGTCTTTGTCAAGGCCAAGGAAATCAACAGCTCTCTTGGATACGAAGCTGTGGGATGTTCCGTGGAAACCGTATCTTCTTACTTTATATTTCTTGTAGAAGTCAAGCGGAAGTCCATAGAGATATGCTTTAGCAGGCATTGTCTGATGGAAAGCGGTATCAAATACGCCTACCTGCGGTACGCCTGGCATAAGCTCTGCACATACACGGATACCAATGAGGTTAGCCGGGTTGTGGAGCGGTGCAAGGTCATTGCACTCTTCTACTGCTTTGATCATCTCGTCTGTGATCACTGCAGAAGAAGCAAATTTCTCGCCTCCGTGTACGACACGATGTCCAATCGCATTAACCTCTTTAAGGCTTCCGATTGCACCTGTTTTATCGTTTGTAAGAGCATCCAGTACCATCTGGATCGCTTCTTTATGTGTTGGCATAGCTGCCTCTGTGATCTCTTTGTCACATCCGGCTTTCTGGTATACCAGTCTTCCGTCAATACCGATTCTCTCGCAGAGACCCTTTGCAAGTACATTCTCTGTCTCAGAATCGATTAACTGATATTTTAATGAAGAACTTCCACAGTTGATAACTAATACGTTCATGATTTAACTCTCCTGATCTTTTAATAATTATTTATCCTCTGCCTGGCACTGTACTGCTGTGATCGCTACAACACCTACGATATCATCTGCAGAGCATCCACGAGACAGGTCGTTTACAGGTTTTGCGATACCCTGTGTAACAGGTCCGTATGCTTCTGCTTTACCAAGACGCTGAGCAAGCTTGTATCCGATGTTACCTGCATCAAGGTCAGGGAATACCAGTACATTAGCTTTACCTGCTACTTCGCTTCCCGGTGCTTTGGATGCGCCTACGCTTGGAACGATAGCTGCATCAAGCTGGAACTCTCCGTCAAGTTTAAGCTCCGGATGCTCCTCTTTGGCAATTCTTGTAGCCTCTACGACTTTATCTACGTCAGGATGCTTTGCACTTCCCTTAGTGGAGTGGGAAAGCATAGCTACGATCGGCTCCTCCTGAACAAGAAGCTTAAAGGACTCAGCAGAAGATGCTGCGATCGCAGAAAGCTCATCCGGAGTCGGGTTCTGGTTCAGACCGGAATCAGCAAATACGAATGCACCGTTTGCACCATACTCGCAATCCGGAACAACGATCAGGAAGAATGCGGATACAAGCTTGGTTCCCGGTTTTGTCTTCAGGATCTGAAGGCATGGACGAAGTGTATCTGCTGTAGAATGGCATGCACCGGATACCATACCGTCTGCATCCCCCATCTTAACCATCATTACGCCATAGTATGGGTACTGAGTATGAAGGATCTCTTTCGCTTTCTCAGGTGTCATTCCCTTCTTTGCTCTCAGCTCTACAAATTTATCAATATATGCCTGAGTTCTGTCAGATTTCTCCGGATCTACGATCTGTGCACCGGAAATATCAAAGCCGCCCTCTGCAGCTTTCTTGTTGATCTCTTCCTCATTACCGATGAGGATGATCTTTGCAACTCCCTCTTTCAGAATCTTGTCAGTTGCCTCAAGAGTTCTCATATCCTCTGTCTCTGGCAGTACAATTGTTTTTACGCTTTCTTTTGCTCTTTTTTTAAGCAGTTCAACAAATCCCATGATTAAATGGCTCCTTTCTTGATGTAACAAAAACGCTAGTGTCTGTTCGGGCACTACACTATGTTTATTATACCCCCTTACCCTTTTCTTTTCAAGCGTTTCATTGTCAGAAAATGGCTATACTGCGTATTTTTTGAAGTGCAATTGTTACTGTTTACCGACAATGTTCTGCGATGTGTTTTTTGTGAATAAAAATCACAGATAGCCCGAGGATTTCGGCGCATGATCATAAATTTGCGTGATTTCTGTATCTCACAAAGGGTGTTGCCGGGCCCAGAGCGGACAGCAACATTCGGTTTTATGGCAGCAAAACAGATTTCGAATGCCGCTTAACTTTTTACATTGCTTATGTTAAAATAGCACCATTATAATTTTCAGAAATGGCAGGTACTTTTTTATATGAAAGTTGTTGGAATCATTGCAGAATATAACCCATTTCACAAAGGTCACGAATACCAGATCCGCTATGCCCGGGAGATCCTTGGTGCTGATTATATTGTGATCGCCATGAGCGGGGATTTTGTCCAAAGAGGGGCTCCTGCCCTTATGGAAAAACATCTCCGGGCTGAGATGGCTCTTCTCGGAGGCGCCGATCTGATCCTGGAAATGCCGGTACAGACAGCAACGGCCAGTGCGGAAGGATTTGCCGCAGGTGGCGTAAGCCTTCTTGACGGGCTTGGTGTTGTAGATGAGCTATGTTTCGGAAGTGAATGCGGAGATACAGAGACTCTTATGAATATTGCACAGATTCTTGTAAAGGAACCGTTTGAATACCGCAAACTCCTTCAGCAGAATCTTCGTACCGGAATGAGTTTTCCTGCTGCAAGAAGCAGTGCTTTGATCCGTTACATGCGAGAAAAAGCCACTTCCGTGCATAACACATTCGGCGTTTCATCAGAACATATTGAACTCATTCTTTCTTCTCCCAATAACATCCTGGGAATCGAATACTGCAAAGCGCTTCTCCGTCTTAACAGCCGTATCCTTCCTCACGCACTTTTAAGAAAGGGAAGTGGTTATCATGATACGGATTTTTCTCTTCTTTCCGACGAAGAATTTCCCTCTGCTTCCGGCATCCGGAGCCTTATGAAAAAATCCGAAGGAACTGTGCAGTCTGCTGATCTTTCCCGGTTGATCCCTTCTGCTTCCCTTCCCGGATTCCTGGATTCTCTCAAAAAAGGAGCATGGCTTTCTGACTCAGCACTGGATCTTCCTCTGCATTACAAACTGCTTCTGGAATCCGAAGAAACTTTAAAAATGTATCCGGAGCTTTCGGATGCACTGATCCGGCGTATCCTGAAATCCCGAAATCAATATGAAGGTTTTTCCCAGTTTGCGGATCTTTTGAAAACACGGGATATTACCCGTTCTGCTATCTGCCGCAGCCTTGTCCGGATCTTTCTTGACCAAAAAACAAAAGCACCCGGACACATTCCCTATGCCCGGGTACTTGGCTTTCAAAAAAACAGCGCTCCGCTTCTCAGCCAGATCAAGAAAAACTCCTCGATCCCGCTGATCACCAAAGCCGCCGATGCATCTGCGATCCTCGATGAAACTGCGCTTCGACTTTTTAATGAAACCTGTGCGGCTTCCAATCTTTACGAAATGCTTCTCTGCCACAAAACAGGTCAGCCTTTCATCCACGAGATGAAAAAGCCGCTGCGGATCATTTAAGATCCACAGCGGCTTGAACGCTGATAAGTAATCTTTTCATGGCTGGAGATCGGATTTTGAACAACTTTCAGTTATTCAGTTTAATCCGCTTTTTCGGATCGCTTCCACTGCTTCCCGGATCTTCTCCGGCGGAAGTACCAGGGCGAAACGTACGTAGCCCTCTCCGTGGGGACCAAAGCTTGCTCCCGGAGTCACGATGACGCCGGCCTTTTCCATCAGTTCCATACAGAATGCCATGCTGTCGGTGCGGCCACCCGGGATCTTCGCCCAGACAAACATGGTGCCTTTTCCATTTGGAAGTTCCCATCCGATATCACGAAGTCCCTGGCAGAGAGCATCTCTTCTCTCCTGGTACTTCTGACACTGTTCTTTTACGCTATCCAGCGGTCCCTGAAGTGCTGCAATAGCTGCTTTCTGAAGCGGCAGGAACATGCCGAAGTCGATCTGGCTTCTCAATTTGCGAAGCGCTGCGATCACATCCGGCCGGCCTACCAGAAAACTAAGTCTTGCGCCTGTAACATTGAAGGATTTGGAAAGACTGAAAAATTCCACTCCAATATCTTTCGCTCCCGGAGTAGCCAAAAAACTTCCTCCAAATGCCCCGTCAAAAATAATATCGCTGTACGCATTATCATGAATGATCAGAATATCATATTTTTTCGCAAATTCCACGATTTCTTCGTAAAGTCCCGGAGTGGCAATGCTTCCTACCGGGTTGGACGGCAGGGATACTACCATATATTTAGCCTTATTCGCTATTTCTTCCGGAATTCCCTTTACATAGGGAAGGAAATCATGCTCTGCAACCAGCGGATAATAGTAAGGAACTGCTCCTGCCATCAGACTTCCTGCTGCAAATACGGGATAGCACGGATCCGGAAGAAGTACTGTATCTCCCTCATCACAAAGCGCCATGCCAAGATGCCCCATTCCTTCCTGGCTTCCATAAACAGTCATTACCATGTCCGGTGTCAGTTCCACATCAAAACGTTTCTTATAATAAATACAGACTGCATCCAGAAGCTCCGGCAGATCACGGAGACTGTATTTCCAGTTGTTGTCATCCATAGCTGCTTCCGCTACAGCTTTCTTGATATATTCCGGAGTCTTGAAATCCGGAGTTCCCACACTCATGTTATAGATCTTCATGCCCTGTGCTTCCAGCTCCATACGCCGGTTGTTCAGAGCAGCAAAAATTTCATCTCCAAATCGGTCCAGTCTTTTTGAAAACTGCATATCATTCGTCCCTCTTCCATAATAAAATCAAACGGATATTCGCAATCCGCTTCGCTACTTGCTCATAAATGAAATCACAAAGTGATTTCATTTATTTTATCACGGTAACGTGACATACTCAAGAATTTTCATAAAAAAAGAACCATCACCTGTGTAAAGCAGCTATTCATTTTCCACTTTACACACGATCGGTAACGGTTCTTCATTATTTATTCCGTTTATTCAGACAAAAGAATACGGTCATTATCCAAAGCCTTGCCCACTCCCGTTTTAAATTTCTCAAGAAGGCCATCCACGGTCATATCCTTCTTCTCTTCCCCTCCGATATCCAGCACGATATTGCCGGAGTCCATCATCAGGATACGGTTACCAAGATCAATTGCTGACTGCATATTGTGTGTGATCATCAGACAGGTCAGCTGATTTTCTTCCACGATCCGTCTGGTGAGATTAAGGACTTTCTCAGCAGTTCCCGGATCAAGGGCTGCAGTATGCTCGTCCAGAAGAAGTAATTTCGGCGGATTCATGGTTGCCATCAAAAGCGTCAGCGCCTGTCTCTGTCCACCGGAAAGAAGACCTACCGGATGGCTCATCCGCTCTTCCAGCCCAATGTCCAGCTTCTTTAATTCCTCACGAAAACGCTCTTTTTCCTGCCGGGTCGTGCGAGAAAGCCACCCACCCTTGCCGGCTGCAAGTGCAAGATTCTCTTCGATCGTCATTCCCGGTGCAGTACCACGCATCGGATCCTGATAAAGACGTCCGATCTCTTTTGCGCGTGCATGCTGCGGCATAAATGTGATATCCCTGCCATCCAGCTCGATCGAACCGGCATCTGTAAGAAAATCACCGCAGATTGCATTAAAAAGTGTTGATTTTCCTGCACCATTGGAACCGATGATCGTAGCAAAGTCGCCTTTTTTCAGTTCCAGGGAAAGATCTGTGATTGCCTTTTTTTCGTTTACGGTTCCCGGATTAAATGTTTTTGAAATATGGCTGATTTTTAACATAGATCATCTTCCCCCTTTTGTATGAGTCATTCTTCTTCGGATCTGCGGCCACTGTTTCTTAAGATACGGACCGGAAATTGCAAGAACAACGATCACAGAAGATACCAGTTTCAGCATAAATGCCGGCATGTTGAAACGAAGTGCGATGGTATACACAAGGCGGAAGATAAAGGAACCAAGCACCATTCCCACCGCTCTCACAAAAATTCCTCCATGTCCGAGAAGAGTACCTCCGATCAGCAAGGATGCCAGTGCGATGGTGACCATACCCTGACCGATGTTGATATCTACGGATTTCTGTGACTGAGACAGAAGACATCCGGAAAGTGCGGTAAATGCATTTGCCACGCAAAGGCCGATCACAGTTGTAAAGACCGGATTGATGGAGGAAGATTTTACCATATCAGAATTATTTCCGGTTGCCCGGATCGCAAGGCCAAGTCTTGTTTTCAGAAAGAATACCAGAAATACGATCACGAGGATCACTGCGATGGCTGCAATGAGGATATCTTCCCTGCCTTTTAACGGTGTACCTGCAAGCGCATCCTTCATCATGGTAAATACTGTGGTCGTCCGATTCATATTGATCAGGGATGACCCTCCCATGACCGCGATATTTACGGAATATAACGCCGTATTTACAATGATACCTGCAAGCAGGCTGTCTACTCCCAGCTTCGTCTGCAGGATAGCCGTTACAAATCCTGATGTAACACCTGCTGCCATGGCTGCCGCAATGGACAGAAACGGATGTCCGCTTACAGCAACTACGGCTCCTACAGCGGCCCCGAAGGTAAAGCAGCCATCTGTAGAAAGGTCGCAGACATTCAGCATGGAATAACTAAGGAACAAAGCAAGAACTGTCAGAGAACAGATCAGTCCAAGCTTCAGGGCAGTCTCCCCGAGGGAGAGCATAGTTGCAATCGTCACAGTGATTTCCTCCAATTGGATTTATTTCATAACTGCTCACAAAAGTGAGCGGTTAATTTATTTTGATTCTACTTCATCAAAGCTTTCTGCAGTTGTGATCTCATTTACCTGTGTGCAGAGAGGCTCAAATGCCTTCTTTACGGTATCGAAATCAAGTCCAAGTGCCTTGCAGGTTTCTGTATTAACTGTTGCAGTACCATTGTCAAAGGTTTCAACAGCTGTCTTAGACGGATCCGCATTATCTATCAGGATGTCAGCGATCATATCGGCTGTTTTCTGTCCCAGATTTGCATAATCAACACCATATCCTACAAAGGCACCATTTAATGCAAAGGAGTCGGCACCTGTGTAGTGCGGGATTCCTGCGTCGATGAATTTTTCATAAATAGAAAGTTCTGCTGTCATGATGGTGTTGTCCGTAGGTGTAAATACGGCATCCACACCGTCAGCGATCAGTGCATCTGCTGCGAGCTGGACTTCATCGGTAGTGGTTCCGGTACGCTCTACATATTCGATTCCCTCTTTATCCAGATAATCTTTTGCTTCCTGGATCGCTGTTGTGGAGGAATCCTGTCCGACATCATAGAGAAGACCGATCTTCTTTACATCCGGATTCTGTGCCTGGATCAGCTTCATGATAGAAGAAGTATCCAGGTAATCGCTAGTTCCTGTGATATTTGCACCAGGAGCACCCAGAGAATCTACAAGACCGGAGCCAACCGGATCAGATACTGCGGAGAAAACAACCGGTGTATCGCTTCCCTCTGTAGCGGACTGCATACGCATTGCTACTGGTGTAGCCACACCAACCATCAGATCAACCTTATCCGCCTGAAAATCTGAAATGATCTGTTCCATAACACTGGCATCTGCATTACAGTTATCATAAGACACATCAAATGTGACACCCTTTTCTTTGCCAAGCTCCTCCAGACGGGACTGGATGTTGTCTACGATCTGGTTCAGGGAAGCATCATCTACATAATTGCAGATGCCCACTTTAAAATCCTCCGCCATAACCGGGCTTGTCATCATCATAGTTGTTGCTGCTACTGCTGCGATCACTAACATTCTTTTTTTCATGGTTTTGTTCTCCCTTCTTATTTCCGCTTATGATTACCTTTTGTACACCTTGCGGTCTGCTTTTCCGGAACAACTTTCATGCGACAGAATCGCTTTTCCTGTAACACAAAAACCGCCCCAAGCTTATATCATGCTTGAGACGGTAATAAAAGTTCTTTATTATCGCGGTACCACTCAAATTGACGAATCGTCCACTTTCCGGTGTACTAACATACACTCCTCATTGGTAACAGGTTCGGTTCCCGTCGGCGCCTACTGTACAGATAAATAGTTCGGGCCGCCCTCGAAAGTCCATTCAACATCTGGTCCCCTGCGGATTTCCACCATCACCGCTCTCTGTGAAGCTTCCTGAAATGTTTACTTCTCTTTCTCACTGGTTTGTTTTTTAAGTTGTGTTTACTTTAGCACATCAACGTGAGTCTGTCAAGCCCAAAAATAAAATTAATTCTTAAAGCTGTGGATCGGTGCCGGGATCCTTCCACCTCTCTGTACAAATGCATCACAGGAGAAGGAATTTACAGGCATGATCGGAGCATAGCCAAGAAGACCTCCGAACTCAACCGTTTCGCCCACACCCTTACCGATAACCGGGATGAGACGTACTGCAGTTGTCTTCTGATTTACCATACCGATAGCAGACTCATCTGCAATGATACCTGCCAGTGTAGTCGCCTTGGTATCTCCCGGAACTGCGATCATGTCCAGACCAACAGAGCATACACAGGTCATGGCTTCCAGCTTCTCCAGAGTAAGCGCTCCCTCGTTTACCGCATCGATCATTCCCTGATCCTCGCTGACAGGAATAAAGGCACCACTTAATCCGCCCACAGCAGCTGCTGCCATAACGCCGCCTTTCTTCACCTGGTCGTTGAGAAGTGCAAGCGCTGCAGTTGTTCCAGGTGCACCGGCTCTCTCAAGGCCGATCTCTTCCAGGATCTCAGCTACGGAATCACCGATAGCCGGTGTCGGTGCAAGAGAAAGATCCACAATACCAAACGGCACGTCAAGACGCTTGGATGCCTCACGTGCAACCAGCTGTCCAACTCGTGTAACTTTGAATGCGGTACGTTTGATCATCTCGCAGAGAGTTCCGAAGTCCTCGCCACGAACCTGCTCCAGAGCTTTCTTTACAACGCCAGGGCCACTGACACCTACGTTGATGATGCAGTCCGCCTCTGTGACACCGTGGAACGCGCCTGCCATAAACGGGTTATCATCCGGTGCGTTACAGAATACTACCAGCTTGGCACATCCAAGAGAATCCTGGTCCTTAGTAGCCTCTGCTGTTGCGAGGATGATCTCGCCCATCAGCTTTACGGCATCCATGTTGATACCGGTCTTGGTGGAACCAACGTTTACAGAACTGCAGACGCGCTCTGTTTCTGCCATTGCCTGAGGAATGGAGCGGATAAGAAGCTCCTCTGCCGGAGTCATTCCTTTGCTTACCAGTGCAGAATATCCGCCGATAAAGTTAACGCCAACTTCCTTGGCACATTTATCCAGCGTTCTTGCGATGGTCACAAAATCCTCCGGTTTCTTACATGCAGCCCCGCCAACCAGAGCAATGGGTGTTACGGAAATTCGTTTATTTACAACCGGGATACCGTACTCGGTTGCGATCTCATCACCGGTAGCTACCAGATTTCTGGCCTTTGTGGTGATCTTTTCGTATATTTTCTGATTCAGTGCATCCAGGTCAGGATCGATACAGTCCAGAAGGCTGATCCCCATGGTGATGGTACGCACATCCAGATTCTCCTGCTCGATCATTTTATTTGTCTCGTTTACCTCAAAAATATTGATCATTTTATTTTCTCCCTGATGATTGATGTAAAGTAGATATCATATGCATTCGCAATCCGCATTCGCTGCTTGATCATACTCGATGCATCATGTTAAAAATATCTTCATGCTGGCAGTGGATCACAACACCGATCTCCTTACCCAGATTCTCAAGCTCTTTTGCAAGTTCACCGCCATCCTTTTCACATTTTGCTGTGTCTGCGATCATCATCATGTTGAAGTAACCCTGAACGATGGTCTGAGAAATATCCAGAATATTAACCTGATTCTCTGCAAGATATGTACAAACCTTTGCAATAATTCCTACTGTGTCATTTCCTACTACTGTGATAATTGTCTTCTTCATCGTTTTTTCCTTTCTACACTGTGATTATTTCTGATATGTGATCCCTCTTCGCTACCTGGATCTTAAAATCCCTGGAACGGTACGGGTTGTCACCAAGTGTCACCTCCGAGCACACAGTCTCGTAGGCAAGTTCTTCATAGTTGTTTTCTCTGCTTAAATGGCCAAGAAAAACCGCCTTCAAATTATCATGGAGGATCCGACAGAGCAGACGTCCTGCATTCTCATTGGAGAGATGTCCACGGTCTCCCAGAATCCTCTGTTTGAGATAATAAGGGTATTTTCCAACCTGAAGCATGCGGATGTCATGATTTGCTTCCAAAAGCACCGCATCCAGATTCTCCAGATTTTTTACAATGTAATCATTATATTTTCCAAGGTCCGTGGCAATGCCCACAGAATGCTCTCCACATTCCAGGCGGTAACCCACCGGCTGTGCAGCATCATGGGGAATGGTAAAAGGATTTACCGTCAGGTCCTTGATCCCAAAAGGCTCATCCTCCCGGATCTCGTGGATCAGTCCCTCCGGCATTTTTCCAAGGGATTTCATACGAAGCATGGCATCTGCGGTTCCACCTGTGGTATAGATGGGAATTCCGTATTTTCTGGAGATCACTCCCAGTCCCTTGATATGGTCGGAATGTTCATGTGTGATCAGGATACCGTCCACATCTTTCCCGGTAAGATCCAGGGAATTCAGGCCTTTTTCGATACTCTTCCCGCTGATCCCCACATCTACCAGAACATGTGCCTCCTCAGATCCCACATAAATACAGTTGCCGCTGCTTCCGCTGGCAATACTACAAAGTCTCATTTCTCTCTATCCCTTCTCTGATCTGTCTCCGGGTACCCTTCAGATCTCCATTATTCTCGATCACATAATCCGTATGTTCTCTGAAAACCTGGTCAGATACCTGGTTTCGGATAATGCCAAGAGATTTCTCTCTGGAATAGCCACGGCTTTCCATCAGACGACGGATCCGGATTTCCTCCTCTGTATACACATACCAGACTTCGTCACAGAATTCCTGATAATTCTCTTCCAGAAAAAGAGCAGCTTCCACAACACAGATCTCTCTTCCGGCTTCCTTCTGTTCTCCAAGAAGATCTAGGATTCTCTGCTTTACAGCCGGATGGATGATCCCGTTTAATTTCAAAAGCATATCCTTATCTGTGAATACTACATCAGAAATCCGTCTCCGGTCAATAGTTTTATCTTTTTTTATGATTTCTTTTCCAAACAATGCGATCACCGCATCGTAACATTCTTCCCCCGGTTCCATCAGAATGTGACCAAGCTGGTCTGCCTGGATCACATATGCCTGGAAATCTTCTTCCAGGATTCCAAGTACTGTACTTTTTCCGGCCCCTACTCCGCCGGTTACTCCGATCACTCTCATTTATTTCGCCTCATACCAGCTGTCACCCTGGTGCATATCTACGTCAAGTTCCACTGCAAGGTCTGCAGCTCCCTTCATCTCTTCTTCCAGAATACGAGAAACTTCCTCGATCTCTTCTTTCTTTGTCTCGATCAGAAGCTCATCATGAACCTGCAGCACCAGTCTTGAACGCAATCCCTCTTTTTTCATTCGTTCATAAACATGGTTCATGGCTATTTTGATGATATCTGCTGCAGTACCCTGGATCGGAGAGTTCATGGCTACACGTTCTCCGAAGGAGCGCTGCATGAAATTACTGGATCTCAGCTCCGGCACGGGCCTTCGTCTGCCGAACATAGTTGTCACATAACCGTGTTCCTTGCCATCCTTTACCAGACCGTCCAGAAAGCCCTTGATCTTCGGATAGGTCTCGAAATATTTCTCAATATAGGCAGCTGCCTCTTTTCTGGTAATACTTAGATCCTGGCTCAGTCCAAAGGAACTGATCCCATAAACGATTCCGAAATTTACCGCCTTGGCATTTCTTCGCTGAAGAGATGTCACTTCATCCAGCGGCACATGAAACACCTGGGATGCGGTGAGCCGGTGGATATCCTCCGCCTCACGATAAGCCTGGATCAGTTTTTCATCACCGGACATATGTGCCAGCACACGAAGCTCGATCTGGGAATAATCAGCATCCAGAAATACAAATCCCTCCTCCGGCACAAAAACCTTACGGATCAGCCTGCCCAGCTCCATACGGACCGGTATGTTCTGAAGATTTGGATCTGTACTGCTGATACGACCGGTTGCTGTGATCGTCTGATTAAAAGTAGAGTGGATCCTTCCATCTTCTCCGATCACATTTCCGAGACCATCTGCATAAGTGGATTTCAGCTTGGTCAGCTGACGGTACTCCAGGATATCTTTTACGATGGCATGATCCGGCGCCAGCTTATCCAGGATATCCGCCGCTGTGGAATAGCCAGTCTTGGTCTTCTTTCCACCTGGAAGTCCCAGCTTTTCAAAAAGGATCACACCCAGCTGTTTCGGGGAATTGATATTAAACTCCTCCCCTGCTTCCTGCCAGATGGTTTTTTCCAGCTCCTGGATACGGACTTTAAGTTTTTCACCATAGCTCTTAAGCTCTTCACCCTTAACGGAAATCCCCCATTTTTCCATGGAATCCAGGGTAAAGACAAGAGGAAGCTCGATCTCATCATAAACCTTACGCATGCCTGTTTCATCCAATTTTTCAAGAAGAACCTTTCGGGCCATGCAGGGCACAAACGCCTGATAGCAGGCATAATTTCCAAGGCATTCCAGTTCCTCTTCCCAGGCCTTTTTCAGAGAAGTCTTTCCAAGAAGGTCTTCCTTTGAGGGGAGCATCATACCATCCAGATATTCTCTGGCGATGTCATCATGGGAATAGGAAGATTTCAGCGGGTTCAGAAGATATGCAGCAACCCCCGCATCAAAAACCTTCTTCGGATCATCAAGGGAAACATGCTTGAGAACTGATTTAATATCCATAGCACAGAGCACCGTACTGTCCGCCAGAGTTTTCAGTTTTCCGCAAAGGTAATCCCCTGTGAGAAGTCCTCCCACCGGAATCTGATAGATTTCTTTTTCATCCAGGACCAGTCCCACGGTATACACCTGATCCAGATCTGCAAGAACAGAAATACCCACCTGATCTTTCTGCGCTGCTTTTTCAAACAGTGCCTCCACACCGGAAAGATCATTACAGGTAAAAAATTCCAGTTCCATGGAGGAATCTGCTGTCGTAGCCGGATCAAAACGGTTCAGCATGTTCTTAAATTCCAGGCGTTTACACAATTCATATGCCTCCGGAGTATAGGGATTTTCCACTTTCGCTTTTTCGTAGGAAAATTCCAGCGGACTATCTGTGTTGATGGTTGCAAGCTCTTTGGAAAGCTGTGCCAGATCATAATGCTCGCGGAGAGATTCTTTCGCCTTATTAGGCTTTACCTCTTCCAGATGCTCATGAGCATTCTCAATGGAACCGAACTGCACGACCATCTTGGTCGCGGTTTTCTCTCCAACACCCGGGATTCCCGGAATATTATCGGAGCTGTCACCCATCAGTGCTTTCAGTTCTATGATCTGCGGCGGCGTTACCTGATATTTCTCAAGAACTTCCGCTGTATGGTAGTTTTCAATGGTTGTCTTTCCCCGGACAGTCTTCGGAAGCCGGATCAGCACCTTATCTGTGGCAAGCTGAAGAAGATCACGGTCTCCGGAAAGAATGGTAACATCCATCCCCTTTGCTTCACTTCTTCTGGCGACCGTACCAAGAAGATCATCTGCTTCATAGCCTTCCAGAGACATGATGTTGATTCCCATGGCAGAAAGCATCTCCTTAATCAGCGGAACCTGTTCCCGAAGCTCCTCCGGCATGGGTTTTCGGGTGCCTTTATAGGCTTCATATCTCTTATGCCGGAACGTAGGTGCACTCAGATCAAATGCAACGGTAAGATACTCCGGCTTCTCTTCCTCCATGATCCTGAACATAATATTCAGAAATCCATATACCGCTCCTGTATGACGTCCTTCTGCATTGGTAAGATCCGGCAGACCATAAAACGCACGGTTCAGGATGCTGTGACCATCGATCAGTAATATTTTTTCACTCAAAATCAAATTCCCTCCTTCAGTTCCAGGATCACAAAAACAAGAAAGACCACCAGTGCCGCGATCAGAACGCAGACTGCCACTGCAGCGATCGCTCTGTGAAATTTCTTTTTTCGGATATACCTTCTGGATTTTCGGATATCCTCTTCCAGAAGCTCCTTAAAATCCAGAACAGTATCTTCCTGTTTCTCATCCAGCTGCTGCATGGCCTTATGTACAATGAAATATGTGGCAAGCTCATCGTAGCAGGAGGAACACTTCTCAATATGCTCCAGAAAATCCTCCAGATCATTCAACGGCAACGTATGATCGATATATTTATTAACCATTCCCTCTGCAATACGACAGTTCATATTTTCCCTCTCTTTCAAAGCAGCGGATTCTCCCATATGATAAGCCTCTTCTGAGATCCCGCTTCACAATTTGCCCCAGACTGGGGAAATATTTCCCAGAATATTATATCATTATAGCGAATTAAACGTTGAATGACAAGGGCGGTTTCCTGTGGTATACTTGAGATGTCCCGGTCAGAAAACAGAAAAACTGACCAAATATGAAAATCCAGGCAAGGAGGATCACCATTATGAAATCTATAGCAATCGTTACAGACAGTAACTGCGGCATGTCTCCCGCTCAGGTAAAAGACCTTGGCATCTACATGCTTCCAATGCCGTTTTTTATAGATGATAAGGAATATCTGGAAGACATTGACATGAACCAATCAGAGTTCTTTCAGCATCTTGAACAAAATCCAGGCTGCAAAGTTTCCACATCCCAGCCCACACCGGAATCCGTCACTACCCTCTGGGACAAGCTGCTCAAAGACTACGACGAGATCGTACATATCCCCATGTCCAGCGGTCTCTCCAGTTCCATGCAGACTGCCCGCATGCTTGCAGAAGACTATGATGGCCGTGTACGTGTCGTAAACAACCAGAGGATCTCCGGAACCTTACGTTACTCTGCCATCGAGGCTATCCAGCAGGCTAAAAACGGTCTCTCTGCCGATGAGATTGGAACTTGGCTGGAAGAAACCCGCTTCGACTCCAGCATCTATATCACTGTAGCTACTCTGAAGTACCTGAAACAGGGCGGCCGCATCACTCCTGCAGCTGCAGCCATCGGAACCATGCTCCGTCTGAAACCGGTTCTGCAGATCCAGGGCGAAAAGCTGGACGCCTTCTCCAAGGCCCGCACCATGACCCAGGCAAAAAACACTATGACTAAAGCCATCAAAGATGACATTGCAGACCGCTTTGGAGAAAAGATCAACCTGGATGTCATCCACTCCCACAACCTGGAAGCAGCCGAAGAATTCCGAAAAGAAGTCCTCACCACCTTCCCGAATATCGGTGAAGTCAACATCTTCCCTCTCTCCCTGAGCGTCTCCTGCCACATCGGCCCCGGAAGTCTGGCACTCACCTGTTCCAAGGTACACCCGGAAATATGGTAAAGACTAGTCAGAAGCAATCCACATGGCCAGAGCACAGCCGGAGGGAATACTTCTGTATGGCTCTGTCTCTGGAGGAGGGCTGCTAGTCCTTAGGTTCTGGAAATCTGCGTTATAAAAAAAAGTTCGGCTGTCTGAGCGGCAACAAGCCGCGAGTTCCGAACTTTTTTTAATGGTTTTAGCAGATTTTCAGGGCCTTAGAACTAACGCCCAACGGAAGCCGAAGACCTTACAGAAGTATTCCCTTCGGCGTCCCTCCCGCCAACATATTTAATTTTCCTGTGTATTCTCAATCTCCACCGGCGCTTCATTCAAGATCTTCATAAACTCCTCACCGGTGATCGTCTCATGCTCATACAGATACTTGGCAATCTCATGGAGCTTTCCGATGTTATCTGTCAGGATCTTCGTAGCCTTTTCATGCTCCCGTCTTACAAGCTCCACAACCTTCTTATCCAAAAGCGTCTGCGTCTCAAAGGAACAGGTTAGACTTGCATCTCCGCCAAGATACTGATTGCTTACATTTTCCATGGCAACCATGTCAAAATCATCACTCATACCATACCTGCTGATCATCGCTCTGGCAATCTTAGTCGCCTGCTCAATATCATTGGAGGCACCGGTAGTAATGGAATGGAAGATCAGCTCTTCCGCTGCACGGCCGCCTGTAAATGTAGCGATCTTATTCTCCAGTTCTTCCTTAGTCATCAGGAAATGTTCCTGCTCATCTACCTGCATGGTATATCCCAGTGCACCGGAGGTACGTGGAATGATCGTGATCTTATGGACCGGTGCAGAATCTGTCTGCTTGGCAGCAACCAGTGCATGACCAACCTCATGATAGGAAACGATCAGCTTTTCCTTATTGGAAAGTACACGGTTCTTTTTCTGATATCCGGCAATAACAACTTCGATGCTTTCTTCAAAATCCGCCTGTGTGGCAAATTTCCGTCCGTCGCGGACTGCACGGAGAGCTGCCTCGTTGACAATATTGGCAAGCTCCGCACCGGAGGCACCGACTGCCGCCTTGGCAATTTCATCAAACCGGACTGTATCCGCAATTTTGATCTTCTTGGCATGAACCTTCAGGATTTCCTCACGCCCCTGAAGATCCGGAAGCTCAACCGGGATCCTTCTGTCAAAACGTCCCGGACGAAGAAGTGCAGGGTCAAGGGAATCCGGTCGGTTGGTAGCTGCCAGGATCACAACACCCTTGGAACCGTCAAAACCGTCCATCTCTGTCAAAAGCTGGTTCAGTGTCTGCTCACGCTCATCGTTTCCGCCGCCCATTCCGGAGCCGTCACGTTTCTTGCCGATGGTATCGATCTCATCAATAAATACGATACATGGTGCCTTCTCATTGGCCTGTTTAAAAAGATCACGGACCTTGGCAGCACCCATACCCACAAACATCTCTACAAATTCCGAACCGGAAATTGAGAAAAACGGAACCTCCGCCTCACCGGCAACTGCCTTGGCAAGAAGAGTTTTACCGGTTCCGGGAGGGCCTACAAGAAGGGCACCCTTCGGCATGGAAGCACCGATCTCTCTGTATTTCTCCGGATTATGAAGGAAATCTACAATTTCCGTCAAAAGCTCCTTGGCTTCATCCTCACCGGCAACATCTGAAAATTTGATTCCCGTAGAGGATTTCACATAAACCTTGGCATTGCTTTTGCCAAAGGACATCATTCCTCCCGGTCCTCCGTTTCCCATGGAACTCATCATCTTCTTGCTGAGCCAACGTCCCAGGAGAATAAAGATTGCGATCGGGAGTACATATCCCAGGATCAGAGATAAAAGCAGGGACTGTCTCTGCGGTGCAGTACCCTCTATACTTACACCCGCATCGTAAAGATGGGATACAAGATCCTGATCCTCTACAGACACCGTCTTACAATAGACATCATTTCCATCCACTTTCATAGTATAATAAATGTAATCGGAATTAAGGGTTGCTTCATATACTTTTCCTCTGTCTACAGCTTTCAGGAAGGTGGTGTAATCGGTCTCTTTTACACTTCTCTCAGAAAGAGCAGGAAGAGCAAAAACATTCAGCAGAACAATAATTACGACCGCAATAATGTAATATACATACAGCGGCCGCTTCTCTGGTTTTTTTGAATTCAGATTCATGCAGTCTCCTCCGTTATCTTATAGTATATTGCTATATCCACAGTGCTATATCAGGTGGTACAGCCTTGTAGTACACTCTACCACTTTTTTCAGTCAATTTCAAGGATGCCTCATCCGATTTCATAAACTTTTTAGAATTGAAAATCTTTCCAAATAATATCTTTATTCTGAAAAAATCCTTGCAAGCCACCTGATACTGTGCTATTATAATAAATGGTTATGCCGCTGTGGCGGAATTGGCAGACGCACTTGACTCAAAATCAAGCGGAGCAATCCGTGCCGGTTCGAGTCCGGCCAGCGGCATTCGCATAAAAGACCTGACGGAGAAATCTGTCAGGTCTTTATTATATACTACCCAAAAACACGAAAGGAATAAAAAAATGGAAAAAGACAAAAACTTTTTAGGAACCGAGTCCGTCGGAAAGCTTCTTCTGCAGCTTGCACTTCCTACCGTTGCCGCACAGCTCATCAATATGCTCTACAATATCGTCGATCGTATCTATATTGGTCATATTCCCGGAGAGGGTGCTCTTGCCCTTACCGGTGTAGGTGTATGTATGCCGCTTATTATGGTCGTATCTGCCTTCGCTGCTCTTGTCGGAAACGGAGGCGCTCCCAGAGCCAGCATCTTTATGGGTAAAAATGACACGTCGAAAGCCGAACAGACTCTCGGAAACTGCTTCACCATGCAGATCATCATCTCCCTGATCCTGACTGTTATCCTGTTTCTCGGAAACCGCAGCCTTCTCCTTGCATTCGGCGCCAGTGCAAACACCATCGACTATGCGGTGGGTTACATGAATATCTATGCAGTAGGAACTATCTTTGTACAGCTGACTCTTGGCATGAATAATTTCATCACAGCCCAGGGATTCGCAAAAACCGGAATGCTCTCTGTACTGATCGGTGCGATCTCCAACATTATTCTGGATCCGGTTTTTATTTTCGGATTCCACATGGGTGTCCGGGGCGCTGCTCTGGCAACAGTGATCTCCCAGGCATTTTCCTGCATCTGGGTCCTCTCCTTCCTCTTTGGAAAAAAGACCTTCCTGAAGCTTCGGAAAAGCACCATGAAACTGAAAGCCGATATCATTCTGCCCTGTATGGCTCTTGGCTCTTCTCTCTTTGTCATGCAGCTCAGTGAAAGCGTTATCTCTGTCTGCTACAACTCCTCACTCTTAAAATACGGCGGGGATGTTGCAGTAGGAGCCATGACTATCCTTACCAGCGTCATGCAGTTTGCCATGCTTCCTCTTCAGGGACTTGGTCAGGGTGCACAGCCTATCATCAGCTACAACTATGGTGCACGTAACGAAAAACGTGTACGTTCTACATTTAAGCTTCTTATAAAAACAAGTGTTTCTTATTCCGTGATCCTGTGGCTGATCATTATGATCTTCCCGCAGATCTTTGCCGGAATGTTTACTTCGGACAGTACATTACTTGCTTTCACAAAAACAGCGCTCCGGATCTATATGGCAGTTGTGTTTATCTTTGGTATCCAGATTGCCTGCCAGATGACCTTTATCTCCCTTGGCAGAGCCAAAGATTCCATCATTGTGGCTATTGTCCGGAAATTTATTCTGGTCATCCCGCTGATCTATATCCTGCCCAATATTTTCCGTGCTGACCGGACAAATGCAGTTTATATGGCCGAGCCGGTTGCGGATATCTTGGCCGTTACATTTACTGCCATCCTGTTTTTCTTTGAGTTTAGAAAAGCCCTGGCAGAAATCTCCGGCAGCCGGAAGCTGTAACCCTGCATTTGACCACCTTCCGCCCTGCTCGCGATCTTATGCCTACCAGATACTTAAACATAAAACAGCCCTCTATGCATCATTACCAAGATGCATAGAGGGCTGTTTTTATATATTTCCGCTATTTTATTTCAGTTCGTCTTCATCCTGAAGAAGTTTCTCAAAAACAGGGAAGCAGTCAAAGGTTGCAAAATAATCTCTCGGTGTCTCGGCACGACGGATCATCTCAAAGCTGCCGTCCTCATGAAGAAGGATCTCTGCAGATTTCAGTTTACCATTGTAGTTATAACCCATTGCAAAACCATGAGCACCTGTATCATGGATCACAAGAAGATCTCCCTTATCGATTTTCGGAAGCATACGGTCAATGGCAAATTTATCATTATTCTCACAGAGGGAACCTGTCACATCATATTTATGATCGCACGGCTCGTTCTCCTTACCCATAACCGTAATGTGATGATAAGCACCATACATAGCCGGACGCATCAGATTTACTGCACAGGCATCTACGCCGATATACTCTTTATGTGTATGCTTCTCATGGATTGCTTTTGTGACAAGGCAGCCATACGGTCCCATCATGAAACGGCCAAGCTCTGTATAGATCGCAACATCACCCATTCCTTCCGGAACAAGTACTTCTTCATAAACCTTGCGGACACCCTCACCGATCACACGGATATCATTTGGCTCCTGATCCGGTTTATAAGGAATTCCGATACCACCGGAAAGGTTGATGAATTTAATGTGTGCACCTGTCTCCTTCTGAAGCTTCACGGCAAGCTCAAACATAACCTTTGCAAGCATTGGATAATAATCATTGGTCACTGTGTTGCTTGCAAGGAATGCATGGATTCCGAACTCTTTGGCACCTTTGGATTTCAGGATACGGAATGCGTCAAAGATCTGCTCGGTAGTCATTCCGTATTTTGCATCTCCGGGATTATCCATGATACCGTTACTGATCTTAAATACTCCACCTGGATTGTAACGGCAGCTGATCACTTCCGGGATTTTTCCGAGAGCTTTCTCTACGCTCTCAATATGTGTGATGTCATCAAGGTTGATGATCCCACCGATCTCATCTGCATATCTGAACTCTTTCTCCGGTGTGTCATTGGAAGAAAACATGATATCGCCCTTTTTGCAGCCTACTGCCTTGGCCATCATAAGCTCTGTTTCTGAGGAGCAGTCGCAGCCACAGCCATACTCCTGCAGAATATTGATCAGATATGGATTCGGTGTTGCCTTTACCGCAAAAAATTCCTTGAATCCTTTGTTCCATGCAAAGGCCTCTTTCAGGGCTTTTGCATTCTCACGGATCCCCTTCTCATCATAGAGATGGAAGGGTGTCGGAAACTTTTCAGTAATTTCGTTAAGTTTCTCAAGTGTCACAAATGGTTCTTTTTTCATAATAACTGCATCTCCTGTTTTTCCGACTGCTGTTCCCGAAGAAAACTCAGTCTTATTCTGCCTCAATCACGTGCATCATATTTGTCACTGCACCACGACCGTTTGTCATGTTGGTCGCAGGGTCTCCTGCTGTAAATACAACAAGGTCTCCTTTATGTATCAGATGACGGCTGCGGACAACATTCATGGCCTGAGACATGATATGGTCCGTGGTATCTCTCTGATATCCTTTCAGAGGTGTTACACCCCAAATCAGCTGAAGTTTATGCTGGATGGTTGAGTTTGGTGTAATCGCATAGATTGGAACCTTCGGGCGGAAATTGGAGATCAGTCTGGCTGTATTTCCACTCATTGTCGGTGTTACGATAGCGTTCGCCTTCAGGTTCTTTGCAGTACGCACCGTTGCAAGTGCCACTGCACTGGAGATCTTCTCTCTTCCATCCATGGAACGATGTTCAATAAACACTTTATAATCCAGATGCGGCTCTGTCATCTCTGCGATATCTGCCATCATCTTAAGAGCATCAACCGGATATTTACCAGCTGCTGTCTCTCCGGAAAGCATGATCGCATCGGTTCCGTCGTAGATCGCATTGGCAACATCAGCTACCTCTGCACGTGTAGGACGCGGATTACGGATCATGGAATCAAGCATCTGTGTTGCTGTGATAACCGGTGTATAATGTTCGTTACACTTACGGATGATTTCCTTCTGGATGTGAGGTACCTGGCTTGCAGGAATTTCCACACCGAGATCTCCTCTGGCAACCATGATACCGTCAGATGCTTCAATGATGGAATCAATATTCTCAACACCCTCTGCATTCTCGATCTTCGCGATAATACCGATATCCTTTCCACCATTATCATTCAGAAGCTTACGGATCTCACGGATCACCTCTGCGGAACGGACAAAAGATGCCGCGATGAAATCAAATTTCTGCTCGATACCAAAGATAATGTCCTTCTTATCCTGCTCTGTGATTCCCGGAAGATTTACTTTTACATAGGGAACATTTACACCCTTCTTCTCTCCCAGCTCACCACCGTTTAAGATATCACAGACAATATCGGTTTCCTTGATCGCCTTAACCTCCAACTCGATCAGACCATCATCAATGAGGATCCTGTTTCCCGGTTTTACATCCTTGTAAAGTGTCTCATATGTGATAGCAACCTTTGTGCTGTCGCCTTCAAAATCGCCAATTCCAAGTACAAACTGTTTTCCCGCTTCCAGCTTAACCTTCTGTCCGTCCTTTAAAAGTCTGGTACGGATCTCCGGTCCCTTTGTGTCAAGAAGCATGGCAATAGGCATATCAAGCTCCTCACGAAGCTCCTTGATCATATCCACACGGCCCTTCTGCTCCTCGTGGTCTCCGTGAGAAAAGTTGAATCTGGCAATATCCATTCCATTCTCCATAAGAGCCTTCAGAGTTTCCCTGTTATTACTGGCAGGTCCAAGTGTACAGATAATCTTAGTTTTTTTCATAATAATGTTCTCCTTCGTTTGTGCGTTTTACTGTACGTGTTTATGTGTAAATAAATGATCCTGACAATATTCATAATTTCCGTTGCACTTTGAGCAGAAACGAAACTCCAGGTTTGGGTCATCCTTTTCGGTACGTCCGCAGATCGCACATTTATGCTTGGCGATCCCATCCGGACCGGACCCTGTTCTGGAAGGAGCCACAGCCTTCTTAAACTGCTGCCTCCTGTGGATCTCCTTCGGATTGTATCGGTTCATATCACGGGTACTGAAATAAAAGATCACAAAATTTAAAAGTGATGCTACGATCGGTACTACACCTACCCAAAGCCCGACTCGAAGATAAGATACGATATCCCACGCAATGAACAGTCCGTATACAAAGGCCATCCATTTCATCCTGATCGGGATCACAAACATAAGAAGCAGCTGAAGATCCGGATATGTGACTGCATAGGCAAGGAAAATAGAAAGACTGATATAATATGTGGTAAAAATATTTCCGCCAAGAGAATAGGCGATCCCGTTCATAACCACATAACCACCTGTAAATACATGTAAAAGCACTGCTGCGATCACAGTAAACAAAACACCTGAAAAAATATACAATGTGTACCGAAAAGTTCCCCAGGTATGTTCCAGTGAAGTACCGATCGGATAATAGAAAAAAAAGATTGCGAGAAGGAACATCACAAGATTGCCAGTTCCTCCCACACTGGACGGCGGATAGATCACCCATGTCACCAGTCTCCAGATCTGTCCCTTCATGACCATGGACATATCAAGACTCAGCATGTTCAAAACTCCCGGAGCAAACATAGCCAGAAAATACCCCAACACATAACATCCGATGATGTAAACAGTCAGATTCGGAACCCCGAATCTTCCGAATTTACGTTCCAGTTTGTCAATAAATTTCATTAAAATCTCCTTTCAGAAAACTTTTGAAAATCAGAAAAATCGCTTCTTGGAAAGAATGATCGCTGCCACAACACTGATTGCCACAGAAATCAGGATAATGATCAGAAATCCCAATGGACTCCTTGATAAGGGCATACCGGAACCAGCCACATTCATTCCGTAAGCACTGAACACAATAGTCGGAATACTCATGACAATAGTAATGATTGCCAGTACCTTCATAACGATATTCATATTATTGGAGATGATCGATGCAAAAGCATCCATAGTTCCGTTCAGGATACCGCTGTACACATTGGCCATTTCGATCGCCTGCTTATTCTCAGTGATGACATCCTCCAGAAGATCGGTGTCCTCCGGATATTTCTTGATGCTGTCTATCTTCAGAAGCTTCTCCAGCACAACCTCATTGGACCGGAGTGATGTGATAAAATAAGTCAGGGATTTCTGCAGCTCCAGAAGCTCGATCAGCTCTTCATTTCTTGTGGAAAGATGCAGTTTTTCTTCCACCTGCTCACTTTTTTTGTCAATGATACGCAGATAACGCAGGTACATGCTCGCATTTCTGTAAAGGATCTGAAAGATAAAACGGGTCTTCATATAGGTAAAAAAGCTCCGGACTCTTCCCTCCATAAATCTGGTAAGAACCGGTGTGTCCTCCAGACAGATGGTAAAGATCATAGACCCCGTCACAATGATGCCAAGCGGTATTGTCCCATACCAGTCCTTGTCATTACGTTCCTCGATCATAGGAACATCAACCAGGATCAGTGTATAATTATCCTCAACTTCGATACGTGACCGTTCTTCCTCATCCAAAGGGGATCGTAAATCGTCAACCTCTATATCAAACTTCTCGGAAAATTCAAAAATCTCTGTTGCCGTCGGATTCGTCAGCGCAATCCAGCAGCCTTCCTCCGGTTCCTGTATCTGGTGGATGGCTCCGTCTATTGTCTTGTAAATCCTTACCACGATTCCCACTTCCCTTCTCTTGCTTTTCTTTTGCCAGGGCAAAATTCTTTTTTATTATAAATAGTCAAAATAGCTTTGTCAATTCATACCTTTTCTTTTTAAAAGAGCTTTTAAATAATTTCACATGATCTTTACATAAAAATTCATTCTGCCTTCCACGTTCTTTACATTTTTTCCGGCTTCCTATATAATGATTCCAGAATTCCAACGAAAGGAAGTTATACAAATGAGTCAGTCATCATTCGGAAAAAAATTCGTGGTTACCACCTGGGGAGAATCTCACGGCAAGGCTATCGGTGCCGTTCTCGACGGCTGTCCCGCAGGTCTTTCTCTCTGCGAAGAAGATATCCAGGTTTTTCTTGACCGGAGAAAGCCCGGTCAGAGCCGTTATACAACTGCCCGTAAGGAAGGAGATCTGGTGGAAATCCTTTCCGGAGTTTTTGAAGGAAAGACTACCGGTACTCCAATTTCTCTTCTGATCCGCAATACAGATCAGCGTTCCAGAGATTACGGAAATATCGCATACTCCTATCGTCCCGGTCACGCAGACTTTACCTTTGACCAGAAATACGGATTCCGTGATTACCGTGGAGGTGGACGCTCCTCCGGAAGAGAAACCGCCGGACGTGTGGCAGCCGGTGCCATTGCCATCAAGCTGTTAAACGAACTTGGCATTACATTTACTACCTACGCAAGATCCATCGGTCCTGTAGAGATCCGGTCCTTCTCAGAAGAAGAGATCCGAAATAATGCACTCTGCATGCCAGATGCCGACGCAGCCGCAAAGGCATCTGCCTATCTCGAACAATGTCTGAACAGTCAGGACAGTGCCGGCGGTGTGATCGAATGCCGCATCAAAAACGTTCCTGCCGGTCTGGGCGATACGGTTTTTGACAAGCTGGATGCTACCCTCGCTCATGCGATCATGTCCATTGGTGCTGTAAAAGCTGTTGAGATCGGTGACGGCATCAACGTGACACGTCTTACCGGTTCCGAAGACAACGACGGTTTTGTACAAAAAGACGGCATTATTTCCAAAACTTCCAACCACGCAGGTGGTATTATGGGCGGTATGAGTGACGGCAGCGATATCATTCTCCGTGCACATATCAAACCTACTCCTTCCATCAGTCAGTCTCAGTCTACTGTGACCAACACCGGAGAAAACCTGGAGCTTGAGATCAAGGGCCGGCATGATCCGGTGATCGTACCGCGTGCAGTAGTCGTTGTGGAAGCTATGGCAGCACTTACCATTACAGATGCACTTTTTAACAATATGAGTGCACGGATGGATCGTATCCACGAATTTTATCAGCGGTAATTTCACATTTTGACCTGTCAGATAAAAAAATATAAATGCACAAAAAAACAGACTCAGGGAAAGTTCCTACTCGTCCCTGAGCCTGTTTTTGTCTGCCTGTGCAAGACTTACTTTGATCAATCCTGTTCTTAATCCAACTGCTCCCATGTATCCGGTACCTGCCAGATATGGATACAGTTCGGTGTCTCGATCTTTCTTGGTTTTTCATTCATCATGATGATATTCTTTTCATAATCCACAGTGAAAACGGTAATACTGTTGCTGGCATGATTGGCAACAGCAATATGCTTGTTATCCGGGAAGATCATAAGATCCTTCGGGTAATCACCACTGATCGGAAGTGTAAATTTCTTGGTCAGAAGGCCTGTTTCCTGGTCTACTACATACATAGTCACAGTATTTTCCCCTGCTGTTGTACAGAAAAGATATTTACCGTCCGCAGAAAGAGACATACCGGAAGCTGCGTTATGGAGCGCATCATTGGAATCCTCTTTTCCAAGAGTGGTAATGCTCTGAAGCAGCTGAAACTCCGGATTCTTACCGCTTCCGTCATAGCTGTATACCTTCACCTCATTGCTGAGCTCAAAAAGAAGATATGCAAATCTTCCGTCATCACTGAAACGGATGATACGAGGGCCGCTCTCTCTCGGGCAGCGAAGAATGTCAACCAGCTCCAGTTTGTCTTTCTTCTTATTGATACGATAGATCTTAACCTGATCGATACCATTATCTACCGCACAGAGATACTTATTATCCGGTGTCGGACGTACACAATTAACATGCGGACGGAAGTTACGCTCTGCCACGCTTCCAAGTCCCTTGTGGAAAACGCCGTCCATAACACTTCCCAGACGGCCGTCTTTATGTGTATGTACAACCGTTACCTTACCATCATGGTACCCTGCCACATAAAGATATCTTCCGTCCACATCTGTTGCAAGATAGCAGCCTCGCATTCCGTTGATATCCACACTGTTGAGGCGGGTAAGATCACCGTTCTTGTCTCTTTCAAATACAGCTACACCCTCATCCTCAATGGAATACAGATATTTACCGTTTTTTGATACTGCCAGATGAGAAGCATTGCTAACTTCCACTTCGCTTCGTTCTGTGAGTGTTCCTTTTTCTACATCTACATCGTATACCTGAATTCCCTTACTGGTTCCATGGGTATATGTTCCCACGTAAGCCACGTACTTCTTTTTTCCCATAAGTTCTGGCCTCCTGCTTTTTACATTGGTTACGTATTTTTGTGTTTATTTTATCACAAAGCTTCTGCAAGAACAAGTTACCATCCTGTTATCTTTTGTGCAATTTTTTATGCAAAGCTGCCGTTCACTATGGCGTTCACACATGATCCACGCAAATGGATCGGCTCCTGCGCATCCATTACGCCTCTTTACAGATCTCCCAAAGCGCCTCTCATTGCTTCCAGAGTTTCATCAATTACTTCATCTGTATGCGCTGTGGAAAGGAACATCGCCTCAAACTGGGAAGGTGCAAGATGAATGCCTCGTTTCAGCATTCCCTTGAAATATTTTGCAAAAAGCTCCAGGTTGGATGTTTTTGCAGAAACATAGTCTTTTACCTCCTGGTCTGTAAAGAAAATACTTGCCAGAGAAGAATCATAGTTTACCTGATATGGAAGACCTTTTTCCTCCACGATCTTCTTCAAGCCGCCGTAAAGCTTCTCACCTTTGGCAGCCAGATCTTTATAGATTTCCTGATGCTCATAGAGATATTTCAGCTGTGTGAAACCTGCAGCCATGGCAACCGGGTTTCCGCTTAAGGTACCTGCCTGGTATACAGGACCACACGGTGAGATCAGATCCATGATCTCCTTACGTCCGCCATAAGCGCCTACCGGCATTCCTGCGCCGATTATTTTCCCGTAGGTGACAAGATCCGGACGGATACCAAAATACTCTGCTGCTCCGCCAAAGGCAAGTCGGAAGCCTGTGATCACTTCATCAAAGATCAGCAGACAATTGTGCTCATCGCAAAGCTCACGAAGCCGCTTTAAGAAACCTGGTTTCGGAGGAACCACACCCATGTTTGCTCCTACTGCCTCCACGATCACGGCTGCCACATTTCCCTCTTCCTGTTTGAGAAGTGCTTCCACACTGGCGGCATCATTGTAGGTAGCCGTCATGGTATCCTGTGTACAGCCCTTCGGAACACCGGCGCTGTCCGGAATACCACTTGCCATGACACCGGAGCCGGCACTTACCAGAAGGCAGTCACTGTGTCCGTGATAGCAACCTGCAAATTTGATGATCTTGTCTTTTCCGGTAAAACCTCTTGCTGCACGGATGGCACTCATAACAGCTTCTGTTCCTGAGTTTACCATACGGATCATATCTACATGTGGAATATGTTCACAGATAAATTCTGCGATCTCTACTTCGATTCCTGTAGCACAGCCAAAGCTCAGGCCATTTTCGCAGGCCTTGATCACACTCTCGCGGATCTCCGGGAAATTATGTCCCAGGATCATCGGGCCCCAGGAATCAATGTAATCCACATAACGGTTTCCATCTACATCATAGATGTAGCATTTATCTGCTTTTTCAATAAAACGAGGTGCCTCACCGATGGCTCCGTAAGATCTTACCGGGCTGTTTACGCCTCCCGGGATTCTTTTTACCGCACGCTCAAATAACTGTTCTGATCTTGTCATCAGCCGATCCTCCCTTCATCCATAAGTCTTGCCAGAAGCTCCGCATAATAGGTAAGATAGATCTGCGCACCGGAACGGAATGCTCCTGTAGCCATCTCACCCACGATCCTTTCTTCGTCGATCCAGCCGTTTGCAGCTGCTGCTTTTACCATTGCATACTCACCACTGACACTGTATGCGGCAACCGGAACGTTTGTGATCTCCTTTACCTGCCAGATCATGTCCTGGTATGCAAGAGCCGGTTTTACCATGATGATATCTGCACCCTCTTCCACATCTGCAAGTGCCTCTTTCAGCCCTTCTCTGCTGTTGTGAGGATCCATCTGGTAGCTTTTTCTGTCCCCAAAAGACGGAGCAGAATCTGCTGCCTCACGGAACGGGCCATAAAATGCAGAAGCATATTTTACTGCATAGGACATGATCGGTGTTGTATAATGTCCGGCCTTGTCCAGACACTGACGGATCGCTGCAACACGACCATCCATCATATCAGACGGAGCAACCATATCTGCACCTGCCTCCACGTGGGAAAGTGCTGTTTTTGCAAGAAGCTCCAGCGTCTTGTCATTGTCCACATCATGACCGCAGAGAACGCCGCAATGGCCATGGGAAGTGTACTCACACATACATACATCTGTTACATAATAAAGCTCCGGAAATTTCTCTTTTGCAATGCGAAGAGCTCTCTGAACGATCCCCTCCGGATCATAGGCACCGCTGCCCACTTCATCCTTATGGTCAGGAATACCAAAAAACATCACACTGCCTACACCGGCTTTGGAAAGCTGTTCCAGTTTATACGGAAGACGGTCCAGGCTGTAACGGTACTGCCCGGTCATGGACGGAATTTCTTCTTCCTTATTTTCTCCTTCCATTACGAACATAGGATACATAAGAGAAGATTTATCCATTCTTGTCTCACGTACCATCTTACGAAGGTTTTCGCTACCTCTTAATCTTCTTGGTCTTTTTGTCAGTTCCATGATCATTCGCTCCTTTTCATATCCTCCACCAGCTTGACAAGACTGTCAATGGTGGCTTTTTCTGACATATATGCTTTCATTCCAAAGCTCTCAGCAGCCGCCTTCGTCTGTCTGCCGATGCAGGCCGCCTTAACCTTTGAATAATCCAGTCCTTTTGTTCCCTCTACAAATCCCTTCACAGTGGAGGCACTTGTAAACACCGCACAGCTGATCTGTCCTGTTTCAAATTCCTTCTTCTCATCGATGAGCTGGCTCTTTTCGTAAAGAGTCTGATAAGTCGGAACATCCTCGACCACAGCGCCTGCCTGTGCAAGAAATGCGGTGAGCTTTTCATTACCCTTTTCTGCCCGCGGGATAAGTATCTTTTCTCCACCGGAAAGAAGCTCTGAAAGTTCCTTTCCAAGAGTATCCCCGTCATATACCGACGGCACAAAATCTGCCAGCAGACCTCTTTCCTTCAGGGCCTTTTTTGTTCCTTCCCCGATCACGGCCAGACGGGCATTTCCCATGGCACGGATATCTTTTCCATGGCGGATCAGTTCTTCAAAAAATACCTTTACACCTGTAGGGCTGGTAAATACAAGCCACTGATATTCCTCCAGGTGATCCAGCGCTTTATAGAGACGGCTCTGGTCTTCCATGGGGACAGTACGGATCGCCGGAAGCTCCAGAACCTCCGCGCCTTTTTCACGAAGCATGTCCGCAGTTCTGGAAACAAGCTCCTTCGGTCTTGTGACAAGGACCTTCCATCCTGAAAGCGGCAGTTCTTCATACCAGCCAAACTTCTCTGCCAGTGTACATACCTTACCCACCACAATGATCGCCGGTGTCTCGATCCCCTGGCGTTTCACCTCTTCTTCCAGGGTAGAAACTGTTGCTACGATCCGTTTCTGACCTGCTGTAGTTCCCTTCTGCAGGATCGCCGCAGGCATGTCCTTTTCCATTCCTGCACCTATCAGACCCTCGCAGATATCCGGAAGTGCGGACACGCCCATCAGAAATACAAGCGTTCCCTTTGTATCAACAAGTGCCCGGAAGTCTATATCATATTCTTCTCCGGCCCTCTTATGTCCTGTAATGATGTGGACTGAAGAACAGAAATCTCTGTGTGTTACCGGAACCCCGTTATATGCCGGTACTGCAATGGAGGAAGTAACACCCGGAACAACCTCATAAGGGATCCCATTCTCCCGAAGAAGCTCCAGCTCCTCTCCTCCTCTTCCAAAGAGGAATGGATCTCCGCCTTTCAGGCGCACCACACGAAGACCCCGCTGTGCCTCCTCAAGAAGTACCTGATTGATATTTTCCTGACGCATGATATGGTGACTGGCACGTTTGCCTACATTGATCAGCCTGGCATTTTCCGGGATTCTTGACAGAACTCCCTGACCTACCAGACTGTCATAGACGACCACATCTGCCTGTTCCAGCACTTTGAGGCCTTTTAATGTAAAAAGGCCGATATCGCCAGGACCCGCTCCTACCAGCCATACTTTTCCTGTTTTCATCTGTTTTCTCCTTTTTTCCGAAGAGTTTCTGCCAGTTCCCTGCCTAAGCTTTCCGCATCTGCCTTATTGCCACGCAGTGTTCCTGTTACATAGGAACCGTCTTTTTCATTATAATAAAGCCCTCTGAGATAGATCTCATCCCCGAGAATTTCCGCATGGGCAGCCACCGGAGAAGAGCACCCTCCATCCAGGAGCTTTACAAAAGCACGCTCCGCACTTCCCGCGGTCCAGGCATCCTTATCACAGTAGCCCTCCAGGAAATCATAAGCTTCCCCTTTTCTTCCCTGTACAGCAAGGATTCCCTGACCAGCAGCCGGAATGATCTCATCTGCTGTAAAATACCGGTTGATCCTGGATTCCAGTCCAAGTCTCTTAAGGCCGGCAGCAGCCAGGATCAATGCACTGTACTGTCCTTCATCCAGCTTCCGGAGTCTTGTCTGAAGATTTCCGCGGATACTTCTGACATCCATATCCGGATACAGTTTTTTAAGCTGTAAGGTTCTCCTTAAGCTGGAGCATCCAAGGGGCTTGCTTTTATCAAGTTCAGAAGCTCCCTCAGGAAGAACCAGTACGTCTCTCGGATCTTCTCTTTTGGAAAAAGCCAGAAGCGGCAGCTCCTCCGGAACCTCCATAGGCATATCTTTCAGGCTGTGTACAGAAAGAATACTTCTTCCATCTATCAGTGCTTTATCCAGCTCCTTTACAAAAAGCCCTTTTCCGCCAACCTTATCCAGTGTACGGTCCAGAATGATATCCCCGGTAGTTTTCATAGTGAGGATTTCCACTTCCAGATCCGGATTTTTTTCTTTTATGTAGTCACGGACCATTTCGCTCTGCAGCACTGCAAGCTTACTCTCTCTGCTGCCGATCACGATCTTATCTCTCTTCATCTTCATCCTGCTCTCCCAATACTTTTTCCAGCGCATTCTGGATCTCTTCCCTTACACGCTTTGCTTTTTTGTGATCCAGTCCGCTGGCTGTAACTCCAACTACCATTTCATCCCGCATATATACGCCCGGGAAATAAAAATCACAGGCTTCCCGGTCGGAGGCTACATTAACATAAATGCCCTCCTCCTTACAGACACGGTGGATCTCATCATTCAGCTTCCAGTCATTGGTGGCTGCGATCACCATATATGCGTTGGCAAAATCAGAACGTTTCACGGGACGGATATACAGAGTCACGGTTCCTGCTTTCCCAAGATCCATAAGCTCCTGGGTCACTTTTGTAGCCACTACCGTGATATTTCTTGTAAATTTCAGAAGAGTCTTTATTCTTCTGGTAGCAATATTACCACCACCTGCCACAACGATATTTTTATCGGACAGGTCTATAAACATGGGGAAATAAGGTTTATTCTTCATAAAGTTTCTCCAGTCCTTCCACACATTCCAGAAAAGCATCCTGGTTCAGACTGTCCCGAAGCCCGAAGATCAGCTTGTTCACAACCTTTCCGGCTGCAGTATCCACTGCTTTTTTCAGGTTTTCTCTGTCTGAATCCTCCATAGGAGTTTTCCGGAAGATTTTTTCGATCCTCAGGTTCAGATCTTCCACAGCATCCGCTTTGATCTCCTGGATGCGCGGGATGATATCACGACCTTCCAGCCACTGGAAAAATTCGTTCATCTGGGCCTTCACAATGGCTCCTGCTGCTTCCAGGTTATCTGCAAGTTCCTTCGGTGTCTCGCCGGTTCGGAAGCTGTCCATATCATAAAGTGTGATGTTATCTTTTTTTCGGATCTCCGGATCAATATCTCTTGGAACTGCCAGATCGATAAGGATCATAGGTCGTTCCACACGTACATCCTCAAACAATTCTTCCGTCAGTGTATAATTGGGGCTTGCTGTTGCGCTGACCACCAGGTCACACTCCGGCAGATAATCCATTCTCTCACCATAATTGATCCTGCTGCATCCAACAGGAATGCTCACAACACCACTTCTGTACTGACGGATCGTAACCGTCACATCCGCTCCTGCTTCACGCAGTGTCTGGGCAGCCATCTTCCCCATCTCACCGTTTCCGATCACCATACAGACTTTATTGCGAACATGATAACCGCCCTCTTCCAGAAAACGGATGGCCTGATGGATCACAGAAGGATTTCCATGAGAAAACGGCACTTCCGTTTTGATCTTCTTGCCTGCAGTTACCGCCATACGGAAAAGCACCTCCAGAACACTGTCTGTGGTAAACTCATCCCTTGACATACTCAACGCCTCTTTTACCTGGGTCAGGATCTGATCTTCCCCCAGGATCTGGGATTTCAGTCCGCTGGTAAGATAAAAAAGGTGCTCCACCGCCTCTTCGTTTTCTCTGCTGGTAAAATACTTCTGGTATTGTTCTCCCTGCACACCTTTCAACGAGCAGAGCCACTGATACAGGTCCGGCTTCTCCTCATCTGCAGTACTTACCCACAGTTCCAGCCGGTTACAGGTCGACAGAATAATACACCCGCAGATCCCAGCTTCTTCTTTCAGCCTGCGCAGCGCCTCTCCGGTATTTTTACGGGTAAAAGCAAACTGCGCTCTGACATCTACAGGTGCCATATTATGATCGATTCCAAGCATGAATATACTCATGTCCTACATTTCTCCTTTGTTTCCACAATCTTTTATAATGATAAACATTTCCGTAAGGAAAGTCAACTACGATTGACAATGTCAGCCCTCCCTTTTATAATATCTTATGGTAGAAATTGCGGATCATCTTTATATTCCAGCGGAGAAATATAAAGAATTTATCATAATCACCATAATTATCAGGATGGAGGAAATCCCCGTATGAACTCAGCTTCAAAAAAAGCGATCCTAGTAGTAAGTTTCGGCACAAGCTATGAAAACACCCGTAAGCTTACCATCGAGGCAATCGAGCACGATATTGCCGATGCATTCCCGGCCTGTCCCACCTACCGTGCATGGACAAGCAAAATGATCATTGCCAAACTGAAAAAGCGGGACGGTCTTACGATCCACACGGTAAAGGAAGCTCTGGAACAGATGCTTCTGGATGGTATCACCGATGTGATCGTACAGCCGACTCATGTGATCAACGGTATCGAAAATGATCAGATGAAAGCCGATGCGCTTTCTTTTCGTGACCGTTTTTCCAGTATTGTTTTCGGAAATCCTCTTCTCACAACAGAAGAAGATAACCAGGCGATCGTCCGGGTAGTTGCAGATGAATTCCGGGACATGGATCCGGACACTGCACTTGTACTGATGGGACATGGAACAGAACACTACGCAAACACGGTTTATGCTGCTTTGGATTACCGTTTTAAAGATACCGGACATAAAAATATTTTTCTTGGAACTGTAGAAGCCTATCCGGCCCTGGACTCCCTTCTCCGGGCTGCCGACAGCTTTCATCCGAAAAAGATCGTGCTAGCGCCTTTCATGATCGTAGCCGGCGACCATGCACAGAACGATCTGGCCGGTGCAGATCCGGACTCCTGGATGAACCGTCTTTCTTCCGAAGGATATGAAGTCACCCCTGTACTGAAGGGACTTGGAGAATATCCCCAGGTCCGGCAGATCCTTGTGGAACATGTACAGCAAGCCATGAACGTTTCGGTCTGACAGAGATCAGATGATCCATATATATCCCTCATAAAAAAATGCACCGTGATCCATCCCTGGATCTTCCGGTGCAGTTTTTTATTTTTTATGAAATTACTTGAAATTCTGAAATTCCTGTTATTTATGCCATCAGTTCATCCAGTTTTGTCTTTACAGCAAGGATAAACTCTTTGCTGTTCAATACCTGTACCTCTTTCAGGGAAGTGATCAGTGCAAGATCCTTGGTCATCTTTCCGCTTTCAATGGTATCCAGTGTTGCTTTTTCCAGTTTTCCTGCAAAATCAGCAAGTGCTTCATTTCCGTCCAGCTCGCCTCTCTTGCGGAGAGCTCCTGTCCATGCAAAGATCGTTGCAACGGAGTTTGTGGATGTTTCTTTTCCCTCAAGATGACGATAATAGTGTCTCTGAACTGTTCCATGGGCAGCCTCATACTCAAAATATCCCTTCGGGGATACCAGTACAGAGGTCATCATGGCAAGAGAGCCAAATGCGGAAGATACCATGTCGCTCATAACATCTCCGTCATAGTTCTTGCATGCCCAGATAAAACCGCCATCTGCCTTCATAACACGGGCTACGATATCATCGATCAGACTGTAGAAATAGGTCAGGCCGGCTTCCTCAAATTTATCCTTAAACTCTGCATCAAAGATCTGCTGGAAAATCTCTTTAAATCTTCCATCGTATGTTTTGGAAATGGTATCCTTGCTTCCGAACCATACATCCTGCTTTGTGTCCAGTGCATAATTAAAGCAGCTTCTCGCAAAGCTCTTTACGGAATCATCAAGATTATGCATGCCACGGAGAACACCTGCTCCATCAAAATGCTGGATCAGCTCCTTACGCTCTTCTCCGTCTTCGCCCTCAAATACAAGATATGCATCTCCCGGCTTGTCAATATAAAATTCTGTATTCTTATAGATATCTCCATATGCATGACGTGCAAGTGTGATCGGTTTCACCCAATTCTTTACACATGGCTCGATTCCCTTTACAACGATCGGCGCACGGAATACAGTTCCATCAAGAATGGCACGGATCGTTCCGTTTGGACTCTTGTACATTTTTTTCAGGTCATACTCTTCCATTCTGGCTGCGTTTGGCGTGATCGTGGCACATTTTACGGCTACTCCGTATTTCTTGGTTGCTTCTGCTGCATCAATGGTAACCTGATCATCTGTCTCATTTCTGTGCTCAAGACCAAGATCATAATATTCTGTATTCAGTTCCAGATACGGTGTGAGAAGTTCATCCTTGATGATCTGCCACAGGATACGTGTCATCTCGTCTCCGTCCATCTCAACTAAAGGTGTCTGCATTTTGATTTTTTCCATATTATTTTCTCCTTTTGAGGTTTATTCTCCTGTTCGGATTCCAGGTGCTCTTTCCTTTAGAATCTTTCTTCAGCACTTTTACTGTACATTGTACTCATATTTTCCGGTTCCGTCAACGCTTTTGTGCTTTACCACACTATGTTTATAAGAATTGTATAATAATTCAGCCTGCCAACAGTTTTTCACAGTTAAATTTTCCCCATCCCTGCTGATTTCTGGGAAGTCCCATATCTTCTGCATTTTCTCTTAACAACATCTTTACCTCCACATTAGAAAGCCGGGGATCTTTTTCCAGAAGGCAGGCGATCCCTCCTGACACCAGAGGCGTCGACATGGAGGTTCCGCTTTTGAGCCCATATGAGTACGGCAGTCCCGGTGCACAGGCAATGACCTGGCTTCCCGGCGCTACCAGATCCGGTTTGCACACACAGTCAAAAGTAGGGCCTCTTCCGGAAACTGCCTTTCTGCCATTCAGCATATCACTGGAGCCTACGGTAATGATCTTCCGGCTGCTTCCCGGTGCTGTTACCGTGCCGGCCCCCGGTCCCTGATTTCCTGCTGCAGCTACCACCACAAATCCCAAATCCCAAAGTTTTTCCACTCCTTCAAGAAGATCTGTCTGTTCCTTATGATCCCGGGATGTTGTTCCCACTGAAATATTAACGATACGGATATGATAAATGCTTCCAAACTCCATGATCCACCGAAATGCCCGCATCACATCCTCCCTGCTTCCGTTCCCGAAACGATCCAGAACCTTCAGAGCAGCGATACTGCAGCCAGGTGCAGCCCCTTTATATTTTCCACCTGATGCAGTTCCGTCCCCTGCAAGGATCCCGCTGACATGAGTCCCATGTCCGTTATCATCATATGGGCTGCGTCTGACTCCTGTAAAATCACGAAACACGGAAATACGGCTGCCAAAATCTATATGAGGAAAAATACCGGTGTCCAGAACCGCCACGCCTATCCCTTTTCCTGTATACATCCTTTTATACCTTTCCAAAGCTCTCCCGTCGGACAGCTGACCTTTCTTTAGCTTATTCTGCGGACATCTTTCCCGCTACTCGTTTTATATAAAAAGACCCCGGGATCTTACATCTGAATCCCCGGGATCTTTGCTGTATATTTTATTTAGTTTCCTCTTCCTGTACGAAAATTAACTGTTTTCTGGATCTGATTGTCCATTATGGTGATCACTAGATCCTGACCTGCCGCATCCTTGGAGTCTTTCTTTTTGCTGTCATCCTCTTTTGCATCCTGAAGCTCTGCGGTTTCCTCCTTTGTCGTTATCTCGCCTACAAAAGCAGCTGTCGGTGCCCCCAGACACATCGCTGCGATCAATGCTGCCCCTAAAAGCACCTGTACTGTTATTTTTCTCATTTCTTATGTCCTCCTTTATAGCGTCAGTCCGCCTATTATACGGGCTGAATCTTTGTTGCCTGTAAGAATTTCGATCTGATTTCCGTCTGCTGCAAGAAGTGAACAGTCCAGATATAAGCAAAAACCGCTGCTGTCCGTTTTTCCATCTTCTGTGGAAACATCCATCGGAAATGCTTCATAAATCTTATCATGGTTCAATCTTATATAAATCCTGCTGTCTGTATCCAGATATTTTTCTTCAATACAGCCTGTGATCTTTTCCAGATTTCCCTGGATCTCGCACTGAACTGCTCTGGCACCGGCAGGAACCTTATTTGCTGATCACGTCCAGTACAATTTCCTTCCCTTTTTTGTCTTTGTATGTATTGACCCAGAATCTTGTGTATTCCAACAGATATTCCTGTCCGTCACCATAACAGCCATCTGTCTTTCTGGTACGAAGAGGTCTGCCAAGGACTTTCCGCAGTGCTGCAGAACTCTTTTCTCTTACAAATGCTTTCCTTATTCTTGAAGATGTTCTAGCATCGTATACACCAGTTTTTGTATTAAAAGCATAAAATCCGGCTCTGGACTGTCCATATGCGGAATAATAAACGCCTTTTACCATCTGTGCATACCGGTTAAATCCATAGTATTTCCCGCCGATCTTTTTTACAAGGAGATAGTTCTCCCCGAAGAATGTTCCACCTTTATAAGCCTTTCCGGTGTTGGAAAAATAGTATCTGTATGTCATTTTTTTGCCGGTAGTCTTATTAGCGACAGTCACGGTTTTCCATGTATTCTTTACTTTTTTTCCCTTCACATAATAGTAGTATTGTCCGCCCTCTTTTTTCCAGCCATTTTTAACAGCTGCTTTTGCGGTTGTTGTGGTTGCTGTTGTTGCTGCCTGCGCACACACTGTGCCAAATGTCAGGCAAAACAGCATTGTGATCATGAGAACAAGCTGTGCGAATCTTCTCTTTTTCATGGTTTCTTTTCCTCCTGTTTTAAAAATCTCCATACCCGGTGATAATTATATTTTCTTGCAATATAATGTATAAAATACATTATCTCCTCCAATACTTAACATATCTGAAAAATAAAGGAGGTTTTTCTATGCTTCTCTTTTTTCTTGTATTCTTCGGACTCCAGATCTTTGTTCTTTTCTGCTGTGCCGCTGCAGGAAATGACGCCGCTTCCCAGGAACTATCTGACCAGGAACAGCTTCAGTTTATCGCAGAATGGAAAAAACAACATCAAAAAAAGGACGTCTGCTGAAGAACGTCCTTTTTGCTTTGCAATTCTATTCTCCATTCATATGATGATACACACCAGTCCGCCTTTGCTGTCATTTACGATCTTCTTCATAGTATCCTGAAGCTTCACCTGACTTTCTTCGCTGATCATGGCAAGCTTGTTCCGGATTCCGTCTTCCACCAGCTGCTGGATGGATTTTCCGAAAATATTGGTCTCCCAGATACTTTCCCCTCGCTCCGGGCTTTCTCTGATATACTTTATCAGGTCCTCCGCCTGCTGTTCTGTACCAACAATCGGAGCGATCTCCGTTTCGATTCCCGCCCGGATCATATGAATGGACGGACTTTTTGACCGGATCTTTACTCCGAATTTATTTCCCTGACGGATCACCTCAGGTTCCTCAATAGTGATCTCGGAAAGCTCAGGCACCACAACCCCATACCCTGTTCCTTTTACCGCTTCCAGGGCAGCCTGGACTTTTACAAATTGTTCCTTCATACCGGCAAGCTCTTTTATGGTCTGGATCAGTTCATATTCGCTTTCCATAGATATCCCGCTCATTTCACTGAGCATCTGATAATAATAAATGTCTTTTACTGCGATCCGGATACGGACTTTTCCATCGGAAAGACTGACCTGCTCAAGCAATGTATCTTCCACATATGGACTTTCCAGATATACTGATTCTCTGCTTACATCACGCACATGAGTAAGTCTGGTCATCTTTTCCCGAATCTCATTTAACAGAGCCGCCTTTACCTCATGTTCCGGAGAAAGCATCTCCACCCATCTGGGAACAAAAAGCTCTATCTCACTGACCGGGAATTCATAAAGGATCTTCTCCAGGATTCTGGTCACATCCTCTTTTCGAAGCTGTTCACAGTTGACTGCCAGAACGGATACTCCAAATTTCTCTTCCAGATGTTTTACAGTTTTTCCGGTTTCCTCACTGTAGGGAGTCTGGGAGTTTACCAGGATCAGAAAGGGTTTTCCCTGGACTTTCAGTTCTTTTATGGTCTGTTCCTCTGCCGGAATAAAATTTTCTCTGGGAATCTCCCCAAAACTTCCGTCTGTTGTGACTACAATCCCAATGGTGGAATGCTGGCTGATCACTTTTTCCGTTCCAATGCGGGCTGCATCATGGAACGGGATTGCTTTTTCCTGCCAGGGAGTTTTGACCATCCGCTCCCTGCCTTCTTCCACATTTCCGGATGCATCCTTTACCAGAAAGCCTACACAGTCAATGAGTTTTACCCGGATTTTCTGGTTTTCCCCTATGGATACTTCCACTGCTTCTTTTGGAATAAATTTGGGTTCTACGGTGGTGATCATTTTTCCGGCACCGCTTAATGGCAGTTCATCCTGAAGTTCTGCTCTTTTTCCCTCGCTGATCGATGGCAGTGCTATCAGCTCCATAAATCTCCGGATGAATGTGGATTTTCCTGTACGGACCGGTCCCACAACCCCTATGTAGATATCCCCGCCCGTCCGCGCCTGGATATCACGGTAAACCTGAAAGTTTTCCATATAAAAAAGCCTCCCTGCATATACTGGCCTGTAAGTTCCGGGAAACGTCTTAAAAAAGACAGTTCCCGCATACCACAGTATATGCCCGGAAGGCTTCTTATATGCTGCTGTTCACCGGGAACAGCAGCTCTTTGTATTCCTCATATCAGTCTTTGATATAGAACTCATTGTGAAGCAGATGATGCTCTTTGCCTTTGAGGAGTCCCTCATAAAGCTCCAGAACCAGTGGGTTCTCATCGGATTTCTTGATGATCATGGTATTGTCTGCATTGTACAAACCTCTTGCTCTGGCTGCCTTGGTTCTGTCACCGGATCTGGTCGGCTGACCTCCACCCATGATACATCCACGGCGGCATGCCATAACCTCGATCAGATGATAGTTTGCCTCGCCGTTCTTTACACGTTCCATAACGGTTCTTGCATTTGCAAGGCCACTGGCTACGCATACATTGATATCCATTCCCTTGTACGGTACGGTAAATTCCTTGATTCCCTCTTCACCACGAACACCGCACTCTGCAATCTCATGCATGGCTTCCTTGCTGTGATCCGGGCTCAGTCTTCGAAGAACTGCCTCGGTAACACCACCGGTAACACCGAAGATAACGCCACCGCCGGAACCAAATCCAAACGGCATATCGCATGCTTCCGGATCCAGTGTTGCAAAATCAAGACCAAAGTTATCGATCATGCGGAGAAGCTCTGTGGTTGTGATAACGATATCGGTATCCTGCTCGCCATCGGTAAAGCTGTTGGGGCGGATTGCCTCTGCCTTCTTGGCTGTACATGGCATAATGGAAACCATAACGGTCTTCTTGCCTGCTGCATGCTCCGGATCACGGAAGTATTCCTTGATAACCGCAGACATCATTCCCTGTGGGGAACGGCAGGTAGAAATGTTCGGAACATATTCCTTATACTGATCTGTGATGAACTTCACCCATGCAGGACAGCAGGAGGTCAGAAGCGGAAGGTTCTCACCCTTCTCTACTCTGTTTAAGAACTCCTTGGTCTCTTCCATAATAGTAAGATCGGCACTGAATGTGGTATCGTATACTTCATCAAAGCCCATTCTGTGGAGTGCGTTGACGATCTTGCCCATAACGCTCCTGCCCTTTGTGAGGCCGTAGTGATCACCAACTGCTACACGGACTGCCGGCGCGATCTGGGCAACCACACGGGTATCCTTGTCCGCAAGTGCATCCCAAACCTCATCCATATGTGTACGAATGGAGATGGCTCCTGTCGGACAGTAAACACGGCACTGACCACAGTTTACACACTGTGTCTCAGCAATCTTTTTATTGAATGCAGGCATAACCATGGCCTCTGTTCCACGGAATGCGAATCCAAGAGCTCCGATTCCCTGAAGTTCCTCGCAGGCACGTACACAGTTGCCGCAGAGGATACATTTGTTCGGATCACGGATGATGGACGGTGAACTGTCATCGATCTCGTGCTGTTCTCTTGTATTTTCAAAACGGATATCCCGCACGCCAAGGCGATGTGCCAGCTCCTGCAGGATACATTCGCCGCTCTTTACACAGGTTGTACAGTCACGGCAATGTGCTGCAAGAAGCAGCTCCACGATCAGTTTACGATATTTCTTAATACGACCGGAGTTGGTATAGATAACCATTCCGTCTCTCGGCTGCTCGGAACAGGAGGCAAATGTTTTGCCTCTGTCATCCTCAACTGTACAGAGACGACAGGCACCAAAGGTGGAAACCTCTGAATGATAGCACAGTGTGGGGATATTGATACCGGCATTCCTGATGACTGTCAGGACATTTTTTTCGTCAGTAAATTCTACTTTTCTTCCGTCAATTGTCATTGTACCCATAAGATATCCTCCCTTCTATGCTTCCACATAAATCGCATCAAAGTTACAGTTATCCTTACAGGATCCGCATTTGATACATACGTCATTGTTGATTACATGTGGATGCTTGATCTTTCCTGAAATCGCACCAGTCGGACAGTTCTTTGCACACTTGCCGCAGCCGATACAGAACTCAGGATTGATATGGAATTGACGGAGCGCCGTGCAGACCTTCGCACGACATTTTTTATCTACGATATGCTCTACATATTCGTCACGGAAACGCTTCAGAGTACTGATGACCGGAAGCGGTGCACTCTTACCGAGTCCGCACAGGGCCATGCTCTGAACCATGTTTGCAAGCTCTTCCAGCTCATCCAGATCGGAAAGCTCACCCTTACCTGCGACGATTCTCTCCAGGATCTCAAGCATACGTTTGGTACCCTCACGGCAGGGAACACATTTACCACAGCTCTCACGCTGTGTAAAGCTCATGAAGAAACGCGCAACCTCTACCATACAGGTATTCTCATCCATAACAACCAGTCCACCGGAACCCATGATGGCATCCAGCTTCTTAACAGAATCAAAATCAAGCGGATGATCGATCTGATCGTCGATCAGACATCCACCGGAAGGACCACCGATCTGTACACCCTTAAATGCAGCACCACTCTTAAGACCACCACCGATGTCATAAATGATATGACGGAGGCTTGTTCCCATTGGAACCTCGATAAGACCGGTGTTCTCAATGGAACCGGTAAGTGAGAAAGTCTTGGTTCCAGGGCTTCCCTCTGTACCGATGGTGTGGAACCAGTCTGCTCCCTGAAGGATAATCTTCGGTACGTTGGCATAAGTCTCTACGTTATTCAGAACCGTAGGTTTACCCCACAGGCCCTGCTCAACCGTTCTCGGAGGTTTTACTCGAGGCATACCTCTGTTGCCTTCGATAGAAGCAGTCAGGGCAGAACCTTCACCACATACGAACGCTCCGGCACCGCGATTGATATGTAAGTGGAAATTAATACCGGAACCAAGGATATTATCACCAAGAAGGCCATAGGACTCTGCCTGCTCAATAGCCATTCGAAGTCTCTGTACAGAAAGAGGATACTCGGCACGCACATAAATATAACCATCTTCTGCACCTACTGCATAGGCAGCGATCACCATACCCTCGATCATCTTGTAAGGATCACCTTCCATTACGGAACCATCCATAAATGCTCCCGGGTCACCCTCATCACCGTTACATACTACATAACGGACTTTTTCCGGCTGGCGTGCAACCTGTGACCATTTCTTGCCTGCAGGGAAGCCTGCACCGCCACGGCCGCGGAGACCAGACTTCGAGATCTCGTCGATAACACCCTGTGGGGTCATCTCAAAGAAAGCCTTCGCCATAGCGGAAAATCCGCCTACGGAAATATATTCATCAATGGACTCTGCATCGATCTTGCCACAGTTCTCAAGAACGATCCTTGTCTGCTGGTTCAGGAACGGAATGTCACTGGGATGTGGACAGGCCTCATCATTATGACGATAAAACAGACGCTCAACAGGCAGTCCGCAGATCACGGTCTTCTCTACGATCTCGCGACAGTCGTCTACCTGAACATGTACATACTGATAATCATAGGGCTCAATTCTCATAAGAGGACCAAGTTCACATAAGCCCTGGCATCCGGTCTTAACGATTCCTACATGAGGAACATCCTTCTGCATCTCAACCGCAACACCCTCGATTCCCTCACAGAGTCTTGACATTTCTTCATAAATCTTCTGAGCACCGGAAGCAATACATCCGGTACCGGAACAGACGAGAACACGGCAGGTATAGCCATCAAGATTCTTCTTAACCTCAGCCTGTTTGTTTTTCAGATCTTCCATACTGGTTATACTCATACGCTCTCACCTCTCAATTCATTTAAAAGCTCAACAGCCTTCTCAGGAGTCATCTTCGGGTGAACTTCATCATTTACAGTCAGTGTCGGTGCAAGTCCGCAGGCACCAAGACAGGAAACTGTCTCAACGGTAAACATCATATCATCTGTAGTATGCTTCTTATGACTCAGTCCAAGTTCCTTCAGCATTGCTTCCTTTACAGGCATGGACTTACGTACATGACAGGCAGTACCGTCACATACCTTGATGATGTACTTGCCCTTCGGCTCAAAGGAAAAGTTTTCATAGAAAGTAGCTACACTGTACGCCTTCGCTTCTTTTACACCAATCTGTTCCGCAACATAAGTAAGAAGCTCTCCCGGAAGATAACGGTACTCAGCCTGAATATCCTGCATGATCGGAATCAGTGATGCAGCTTTCCGGCCGTAGTGCTCGATGATCTCGTCCGTTTTTCTGTAATACGTCTGGTCTAACATTCGGTTCCCTCCTTGTTTCTCATAGATTTTCCACTTGATCAACCTGTTCCACTACAGGTTAATGCTTTAACACTCTGTCAGTGCCGCGCATTTATGCAAATCATTATTTTGCACTATTTCATGCCTTTAATTATAACTTATATGGTCATTTTTCACAAGCGGTTTTTTTGCTTTTTTCAGAATATATTGAAATGTTTACAGTGGCTTACTGATTTTGTATCTATTTTCCATAAAATATGTTCAATTTTTAACAGCCTTGATAATAAAGATACAAATCTGCTCTTTGTTTCTGCCCCAAAACATTAAAGCCGGTTATTGATTTTATTTCTCAATTACTTTAAGATAGATAAAAAGTGCGTGGAAAACATTTAATTAATTTATTTTGTAAAGGAGAACATCTATGCGAAATCTTGACACACCAGTAAAACAGATCCGGCGAAAGATTTTTACCGAAATTGCTAAGATCGGATTTGAATCCACGGACGAATCAATGATCCATGATATCGAATCCATTCCCTACAATATTGTAGAGGAACGCGCGAAATACCGCGAAAGCATCTATCGTGAAAGAGCTGTTGCAAGCGAACGTGTCCGTCTGGCCATGGGACTTTCCCTCCGCCCGGAAAATCGTTCCGTCCACCTTACCGATGGCGTGAAGGCCAGCAACATTGACGAGAAATATTATGAACCACCTCTTATGCAGGTGATCCCTTCCGCATGTTCCGCATGCGAATCCAACAAATACGAAGTCAGCAACATGTGCCGCGGCTGTGTCGCACATCCCTGTTTACTCACCTGCCCCAAAGGCGCCATTTCCATGGTAAACGGAAAATCCTTCATCGACCAGGACAAATGTATCCATTGCGGAAGATGCAAAGCTGTCTGTCCTTACGATGCCATCGCCCATAAAGAACGCCCCTGCGAACGTGCCTGCGGTGTAAAAGCCATCGAGAGCGATGAACAGGGACGCGCCTCCATCAACCAGGATAAATGCGTATCCTGCGGCATGTGCATGGTCAGCTGTCCATTCGGAGCTATCTCCGACAAATCCCAGATCTTCCAGCTGTCCCACGCCCTTCGAGAAGGAACTGAGATCATTGCAGAAATCGCCCCCGCCTACATCAACCAGTTCGGCGAAGACGTCACCCCGGGCAAATTCCGCTCCGCCCTTAAACAGCTGGGCTTCTCAAACATTTACGAGGTAGCACTGGGCGCAGACATCGGCTGCATCTCTGAGGCACACCACTACGCCAAAGAAGTAGCCACCGGCAACCTCCCGTTCCTCCTCACTTCCTGCTGCCCGTCCTGGTCCGTCATGGCAAAGAAATACTTCCCGGCTATGATCGACAACATCTCCCAGGAGCTGACCCCGATGGTGGCAACTGCCCGGATCGTAAAAAAAGAGCACCCCCATGCGAAAGTAGTCTTCATCGGACCATGCGCCTCCAAAAAACTGGAAGCCATGCGACATTCCGTAAGAAGTGATGTAGACTTCGTGATCACCTTCGAGGAACTCTGGGGCCTGTTCGACGCCAAAAGCATCACCCCATCCACCTGCGAAGAGCTCCCGGAAGAAACCCAGGCCGCAACCGCAGCAGGACGAGGCTACGCCATTGCAGGCGGCGTAGCCGGAGCCATCGAAAACTGTCTGAAGGAATACTATCCCGATGTACCAGTCCACATCGAACACGCAGAAAGCCTTGCCGAATGCAAAAAAGTCCTCACTCTGGCAAAAGCCGGCAAGATCAAAAACTGCATGATCGAAGGAATGGCCTGCCCCGGAGGCTGCATCGGAGGCGCCGGAACCAACGCCGGCTTCGCAAAAACCTCCAAGGCCCTCAAAAAATACGTAGACAGCTCAGAACCAAAACTCCCCTCACAGGAACTGGAAAACCTGGAGTTGAACTAAATACCCCCAATATATCGAAATACTTTTTAAGCATTATTAAATAAAAAACGGAGATGCAACCTAGATGATTAAAAATCCAGGTTACATCTCCATTTTTTATCAACCAGGACAGGGCAAAGCCCGCCTCCATCCCTCATCCACATCCTTCCCCATAGCCAGACAACCTAACACCGCCAACGCACAGGCCCGGAAGGGAGTGCGGTTCTGTCTGCGGACGACTCTGCAGGAGGTGTGCTGGATCTTAGGCGGCGGGACTTCTGCGTTATTTTTCAAAAGCCAGCTGTCTGAGCGGCAAAAAGCCGCGAGTTCTGGCTTTTGGAAAATGGTTTTAGCAGAATCCCGGCGCCTTAGATCCAGCCGCCGACGAAGCCCGGCCGCGGACAGAACCGCACTCCCTTCCGGGCCGTCCCGTTCGCCACCACCACTACTTCTCCACCGTCTCCGTACTCTCCGGCCAGGTATACTCCTCCCCCTTCAACTCCGCCAGAAGACTCCTAAGCTTATATCCATAATTCCTCCCGGCGGCCCATCCGCCCCCATAAGGATTCTCCTGGATCCCAAGCCACTCCACATAAGGCGCACTCTCACGGGAAACATACTGGAACCGATTATCCACGCAAGCCTGGTTCAGCTCCTCCGAAGAAGCATAAGCCTTCAAATGCTGCACCTGCGCCCGAATTCCCGTCCTTACATCAGGAAAAGAATTACCGGCAACACCACCACCGGTAGTCCCCAGCCCCGAAAAATTAAACTGCCCTGCACTGGCATCCCCACCAAACTGAAGCCATCCGGTCTCAAGCATCGCCTGCTCAAAAACAACCTCTCCACGGACGCCCTCCGCATCCGCTTCCTCTATCACAATCGTGCAAAACGTATCAATATCCGGTGCACCACCCTCCGTCAGGATGCCGGAAGGATACTCCACATTCTGCGCCTCATACTGCACTACCATATCCTCCGCATCCACTGTGGTACACCCCATGATCGTATAATATCCATAAGTATTATCTGTGGAATCATCCACAAAACCCTCTGTATCACTCTCTCCAGATGACTGAGGCTTCGAAATCTGACCCTCCATAGAATGATCCGCTTCCTCTGCCAAAACACTTGCAGGCGTTCCGAACACCAGAACGCCTGCAAGTACCATCATCCGTAAACAAAAACTATTTCGGAATCTGTACATATATAAATGATCAATCCTTTATTACTGTTATTACTGCGCTTTTCTCATTGCAGCTTCAACCACATGACCTACAAGAACAGAAGTTGTAACACTTCCTACTCCGCCAGGAACCGGTGTGATCGCATCAACGATTGGCTCAACTGCCGCATAATCAACATCACCACAAAGCTTGCCCTCTGCATTGACATTGATACCAACATCGATAATAGTCTGTCCCTCTCTGACATAATCAGCGCCAACAACACCAGCACGACCAGCTGCAACGATGACGATATCCGCCTCTTTTGCAACAGATGGCATATCAACGGTTCTTGTATGGCAGATCGTTACTGTCGCATTTTTCTTAACAAGCATCATGGCAGCCGGTTTACCAACTACAAGACTTCTTCCGATAACAACCGCTTTTTTGCCTGTGCAGTCGATTCCATAGTGATCAAGGATCTCCATGCATGCCTGCGGTGTACATGGCGGGAATCCGATCTTCTTGCCTGTAAATACACCAGACATGGAAAGATCTGTCATACAGTCAACATCCTTCTCTGCTGCAAGTGCATTCTCGATCACTGCCTGATCCAGATGTTTTGGCAGCGGACGGAACAGAAGAACTCCATGGATCTTGTCATCTTTGTTTACTTTATCGATGGTTGCAAGAAGCTCATCCTGGGAAACATCCTCCGGAAGAAGGATTTTCTCACATGCAACACCAAGAGTCTCACAGCGCTTTGTAGCACCTCTCTCATAGGAAATATCGCTTGGATTCTCACCAACACGGATAATGCAAAGTGTAGGATCTACACCTTTTGCCTGAAGCTCTGCAACGTTAGCTTTGATCTTCTCGTTAAGAGCTGCTGTTACTTCTTTACCTAATAACTGCTTTGCCATTTGTCTGGTTCCTCCTATTTCAGTCTTCCGAGAACACTGTCAAATGTCTCGTCTGCAATCTTTGTATATTTCTCAAGCATAGCGTCTGCTTTTTTGTTTAATTCCTCTGCATACGCACGGTCAGCCATAGATTTTGTGTTAATGTACACATTCAGGCTTGCTCCCTTAAGAGCTGCTTTGCAGAATGCAGCACCTACACCAGCATCACTGATTGCAAGCTTGGAACCTTTTGCTCCGAACTCAACGATAAGTTCAATAGCCTCGCAGCATTTCTCCATGATCTCCATAGGAACAGAGCATGCTTCCTTGAGGGCAGCTTCCATTACTCGAGCCTTCTCAGCCTTCTCTTCTTCTGTCTCTCTCGGCATTCCGTAAGCCTTGGAAAGAGGCTCAAAAACTTCCGCATCTCTCTCGATCAGATGAAGGAAATCTTTCTGAAGCTGATCACATTTCTTTTTCAGCTCCCACATTTCATCTTCTACATCTGCATATTTTTTCTTACCGACAGTAAGGCTTCCAACCATGTTTCCAAGAGCTGTACCAACCGCACCTACAAGAGCAGAAGCGCCGCCGCCGCCAGGAACCGGTGCCTTGGAGCTTAATACCTCAACAAATTCAGTACATGTACTTGTAGAAAATCCCATAGGACTCTCCTCCTTATATTCTTATTTTAGCACTCTTTAGAGCCCATTGGGGGCTTTATAAAAAGCCCCCTCCGGTTGTTTTTGATCTTATGTTCCGATTAGAAGAGACCTGTGATCTTACCTGTCTCATCTACATCGATCTTGGTTGCAGCCGGTACTTTCGGGAGACCTGGCATAGTCATGATCTCACCTGTCAGAGCAACGATGAATCCTGCACCTGCGGAAATCTTCAGGTTACGTACTGTTACCTCAAAGTCTGTCGGTGCACCAAGTTTTGTCTGATCATCAGTCAGACTGTACTGTGTCTTAGCAACACAGATCGGGCAGTTGCCAAATCCAAGTGCTTCTAGCTGTTTTGCCTGTTTCTGAGCATTTGCTGTAAGAACAACTTTCTTACCACCGTAAACTTTCTGTACGATGTTATTCAGTTTATCCTCGATGGATCCCTCAAGCTCATAAGCATATGTGAAGTCATTCGGCTCCTCAACAAGACGGATTACTTCCTCAGCAAGCTTCATGCCGCCTTCGCCGCCTTTTGCCCATACCTCGGAAAGTGCAACGTTAACGCCAAGCTCTTTACATTTTGCCTCAACCAGGTCAAGCTCTGCCTTGGTATCGGTCGGGAATGCATTGATAGCAACTACACATGGAAGTTTGTATACATTCTTGATATTGCTTACATGTTTCAGAAGGTTTGGAAGACCTTTCTCAAGAGCCTCAAGGTTCTCGTTGTTCAGATCTGCCTTCGGAACACCACCGTTGTATTTCAGCGCACGAACAGTAGCTACGATAACAACTGCGCTTGGATGAAGGCCTGCCATACGACACTTGATGTCAAGGAATTTCTCTGCACCAAGGTCAGCACCGAATCCAGCCTCTGTGATAGCATAATCTGCAAGTTTCATAGCCATCTTTGTAGCTGTTACGGAGTTACATCCATGAGCGATGTTTGCGAATGGTCCGCCGTGTACGATTGCAGGAACATGCTCCAGTGTCTGTACAAGGTTTGGTTTCAGGGCATCTTTCAGAAGTGCTGTCATAGCACCCTCTGCATGAAGATCACCAGCTGTTACCGGTTTCTGCTCGGAAACTTTACCATAGGTATATCCGATGATGATTCTGGAAAGTCTCTCTTTCAGGTCTTTGATGTCACTTGCGAGGCAAAGAACTGCCATGATCTCAGATGCAACTGTGATGTCGTATCCGTCTTCACGAGGCATACCGTTTGTTCTTCCGCCAAGACCATCTACTACATTACGAAGCTGACGGTCGTTCATGTCCACGCAACGTCTCCATGTGATCTTTCTCGGGTCAATGTTCAGGTCATTACCCTGGAAGATATGGTTGTCGATCATTGCTGCAAGAAGGTTGTTTGCCGCACCGATCGCATGGAAGTCACCGGTAAAGTGAAGGTTGATATCCTCCATCGGAACTACCTGTGCATAACCGCCGCCTGCTGCACCACCTTTTACACCGAATACCGGTCCGAGGGATGGCTCACGAAGAGCTACCATTACTTTTTTGCCCATTTTCTGCATTGCATCTGCAAGACCAACGGTTGTTGTTGTTTTTCCCTCTCCTGCAGGTGTCGGGTTGATAGCTGTTACGAGGATCAGCTTACCATCTTTCTTGTCACTCTCTTTTAACAGATTGTAATCAATTTTTGCTTTGTACTTACCGTACTGCTCCAGATATTTGTCGTCAATACCTGCCTTCTCTGCAATCTGTGTGATTGGAAGCATTTCACACTCCTGTGCAATCTCGATGTCACTTTTAAATCCCATAATGTTACCTCCCTTTAGGTATTTTTACAGTTTTTAATCCCTTAAAACTGCATCTCTATAAAAACAGGTCCCATCCTGTTCTTAACTATTTTTCATTTTTAAAGACATTTCAGAAATGCCTTTAAAGACCCAATGATAACGTCTCCCATAACAGCCATGTCCTCGGCTGCAAAGGAAACCGGAAAATTATCAGAAAACAAGATCTGTGAGGACGGCGGAAATTCATCATCCCCCTCCCAGAGGATCATCTGAACTACATATCCCGGAAAGATCTCCACCTGATATGCAATATCTCCATGATCCACGGGAACCGCATGGATGTGTTCCATGATCTCCTTGAAATCCTTAAGTCTGTTTCCATATGTGAATGCCAGGCGTTTGATGCACCTGCCATCAAACTGACGGAGATAAACCTCTCCCCAGGGCATTTCCCTGTATGTTTTAAACCTTCCGCTTCCCTGAGATACATTCCCGTTCAGCAGAAAACGGATAGCAAGGATCTTTGCATAATGCATTTCCTCAAGAGGATAATATCCCGCATCATCTTCTTCATGAGTTACCTGAAAATCCGGCCAGGAAATATGATAAACGCTTCCCAGGAATTTCAGAGTCAGTTCTTTCTTCTCTTCGTCATAAGGAAGTGAAAGACGTCCGGCAATTTCTGCCGGGTCTGCCTTAGCGAACTCCTCTGTATAATGCTCCCAGGGCATTCTTTCCTTGCTGTCTTTTTCATAATTCAAGTCATTTATACTAAAAGCCATGTTTTACCTCTGCTGTTTTAGTCTGCTTTATCTCTTCTGCTGTTCTTCCATAACAGACGGAAACAGATTTGTGTCCGTATGCGGAATAAAGCATGCACCTACAAACTCATCCATATAGGTAGGAACTGTAGAAAGCTCCAGGTAAGTCATATTTGAAGCCAGTTCATAGGTTTTCTTCTCTGCTGATGTGGAATGAAGCATCAGATAAGCACCCGTCAGAGAAGAGTTACCAATATAATGGAACTTCTCAAGAGGGATATCCGGGAACATTCCGATATGTACTGCATTAGCCATATTGATCCCGCTTCCGATTCCACCGGCAACATATACGTCATCGATCATGGAAACATCGAAATCAAGAGAATTCAGCATAGTACGGATTGCAGAGAAAATAGCGCCTTTGGCACGGATAAAGTTATCAATATCTACTTCTGTGATCTCAACATCCTTGGCAGAACCGGCTTCCTCTTCAAACGCGATCACATAGCTTCCCATGCCATAGTGATCGTGACGGATTCTTTTGCCCTCACGGACAAATTTTCCCTTCGGATTGATGATTCCTGTCATAAAAAGTTCACTGATCACATCAATGATACCGGAACCGCAAAGTCCTACCGGTTTGGTTCCAGGTTCGCCTACAACCTTATATGTCGGCTCCATAGTTTCTTTATCAATGGTACATGCCTCAATAGCACCGTCTGTAGCACGCATACCGCAGCTGATATCTCCACCCTCAAAGGCAGGACCTGCGGAACATGCACAGCTCATCATAAAATCGGAATTACCGAATACAAGCTCTCCGTTAGTACCAAGGTCGATAAACAGAGAAAATTCCGGTCTGTTCCAGATCATACTTACCAGTGTACCGGCAGTGATATCTCCACCTACATAGCTTCCGATATTCGGAGCCATGATAATATGTGCATCCGGATTGATCTCAATTCCCACATCCGATGCAAACAAGGAATTTGTTTTGAAAAACGTAGGAATATACGGTTCCATACGAAGCGGATCCGCATTGATCCCTGCAAACAGATGATTCATGGTCGTATTGGAAGCAACACACATCCGGTAGATCTGTTCCTCCGGGAAATGAATGCTTCTGCACATCTCATGGATCATCGGGTTAATGGTCTCTTTGATCACTGCATCCTGAAGTTTCTTCTTTCCGCCAGGTTTCTGAGATTCGATGATACGGTTGATAACATCCGCACCAAAACGGATCTGTCCGTTTCCGGAAGAACTCTTGGCCAGGATCTCTCCTGTTTCCATATTGATCAGGACTGCAGAAACGGTTGTGGTACCGATATCTACAGCAAGACCACCGATCACAACATCTTTCTTACTGTCAAAAATATCATAAACATACATGTCATTTGGTGCTGTACGAACCACGCACTTCACAGAAAATTTACTCTCACGAAGTACATCCGGAAGCTTCTTAAGCACCGCATACGGAATTCTGACACGCTTCAGGTTCATAAACTTCTGAAGTGCACGGGTCAGTCTTTCATTATCCGGCATGGTATCATCCAGTGATGGAATATCCATCTGAAGTTCCACAACATCAAGACTGTTTGTAAGTTCTATGCCAGCCATCTCAACTTCATGCTTGGCATTTTCAAAAATAGCGATTTCTTCTTTTGAGCTCAAATCAGCCACTTTCATTCGGCTCTTATACGCGGATGCAATATCCGGAACAAGAACCTCCACATCTGCACTGATCTTGCTCATACAGGCCAGACGCCAGCCTGCGCCATATTCTTCATCCGAAATATGAAGAGTTTTCTTTGAGTCCAGTTCTCCGCTTTTTAACTGTACCCGACATTTTCCACAGGCTCCGTTTCCGGAACATGGTGCATCGATAGCCACATTGGCACTACGAGCAACCTCCAGTAAATTATCCCCCGCATTGGCAAATGCTTCTACCGTACTGCCATTTTCAAAAGCAAAAGTCACCTTAAACATTCGGCAACCACCTTTCTCGCCTCGTAAAAGTTATTCGTCTTCCACCTGTGGCGTTGGGAGTTAGACTAAACTATATTAGTAAAAAAGAGGCTGAAGGCCGAAGCCCCCAGCCTCTGAAACAGCGCTCCTGTTTTGTTCACACGCCAAATTAGATCTCAAGGTAAGAATCTGCGTAAAGTGTGTTACCCTTGAATACGTCACAGGATTTGATTGTCTCCATAAGACGAAGGTCGTTAGGGTTAACGATTGCAGATGTAAGACCATTCATCATAGCCATAGCTACAAGAGCAGAGTCCATGATCGGACGGATATGTTTTGGCATACCGTTACTGTTGTTGGAAAGACCGCCAGTGGAGTTCAGACCCATCTCGGAGAACATCTTGATTGCCTCAAGAACTTCCATCTGTTTGTCCTGCATTCCTTTTACAACCAGGAAAAGCGGATCAAACCAGAGATCCTCTGCTTCCATACCAAGGCCAAGGCCTCTCTCAAGCATGTTCTGGCAGTGCATCATACGCTCGTCATTGTCTGATGCAACCATACCGGAAGAGCAAAGTGCGATACAGATCGCATCGTTAGCTGCTGCAAGGTCGATATTGGAAATTCTGTCTCCAGCATCTGCAGAGTTTACGATCGGTTTACCTTTGCTTCTGTTGTATACGGAAATACCAGCCTCAATAGCTTTCTGATTTGTAGTATCCAGAGCAAGCGGAACATTGTCAAACTCAGACTGAAGGAGCTGTACTGCCCATTTCATAAGGTCCTCTCCATCGTTCTCAGCCGGTCCGATGTTTACATCAAGATATGTAGCGCCCGCATCAAGCTGCTGTTTTGCTCTTTTGATGATCGGCTCAGGATCTCTCTCAGTAAATGCTTTATTTACTGCCGGTGCTGTTGTTGAAAGTCTCTCCCCAATTGTTACAAATTTTGCCATACTCGTGTTCTCCTTTACATATTAGTAGGATATGGCTGTGCAGCAAACCTGCACAGCCGTTTATAACTGCCGGCGATATTGCCGGACAGCTGATTTCTTAAACCTTAAGTTTATGCATCAAGGTCTTTTAAGAATTTCACAAGCTGTACTGCTTCTCTTGGTCCTACGATGATCTCCCATCCAGGAAGCTTAGCCTCAAGATCGCCCTTAAGAACTGCTACTTTACCAGGAATAACCAGTCTTCTGCATTTAACCTTCGGCTCAACATTCTCTTTGATATACTCGGAGATGCTGTTTCCGGAGAATTTACCTGCTGCCCAGGATGTAAGTACGGAAAGTCCGCCTGCATCATTGATCACCAGGTTAAGCGGAACACCGGAACGCTCCAGCTCGCCAGATACTACGAAATATGTAAGAGCAAAGTCTACTGTTGTTACAACGAGAGAATTCTCGTCTGCTCCGTTCAGAGGATAAATGCCCGGTTCTACCTTCATTGGCTTCTGCGGGTCTGTAAATACGTTCTGACGAAGACCGAACAGCGGAAGTGCCTCTGCATATGTCATCTGCTCCATAACGATGATAGAACCATATTTCATAGTAAACATGGAAGCAAGTGCTGCCTGTAAATGTTTGTCACCCTTCGCAAGTTTAACAAGGTTAACGATAGAAGGATAACCAAATGTTCTATCCTGATTCTTAAGAGCTGCACGACGAACCTGTACAGTATTTGCAAAGGTCTCTTTGATGTCAGCTCCTGTTGTATCAAGTACGAGATTCTTGTTGCCAAGTTTCTCAATAGCTGCTGTAGTATCATATAATTCATTGATGTCCTTACCGGATACACCGAGAACTACGCCTGCATCTGTAGCAACCTTGCTCATTGCCTCGTAGTTGGAAGCGTTTGCTCCGTTAAGAACCGGTTTGCCGTCCTTACATACTTCAAGGGCAGCTTTTGCGATCTCAGGATCTGTACAGCCAAGGATCAGTGTTCTTCCAAGACCTTTAGCCTTCTCTACAAGTGCTGTAAATTTTGCAGCATCTGCATTCTCATCGCAGTTTACATACACAAGCTCTACATGCATTCTCTCACCGATACGATCATAGTCAACGTGTGGGATCTCTGCAAGTTTTGCTTCTACTTCTTCATCACTCATGCATGTGCAAAGTGATACGGCATATCTTGTTTTGCTTACAAATGTCTTCTCATGTCTGAAAAGAACAGTCTCTCCACCAAGTGTAAACTCTCCATCGCCTGTTCCGATCTTGATAGTTTTCATTGGCGGTGCAGTTGCCTCAGAAAGAGATGCTAATGCATCCTCGGACATATGAGGACACTGCTCAATTTTCATAGCGCCCTGTGCAACTTTCATAGAGAAAGCCATACATGTAGGGCATCCACATTCCTTACAGTTTTTCTTTGGTGTTAATTTAAAGATCTGAATACCATTCAGTGCCATAGCTCTTTATCCTCCTATTTATTACGCAAGTGCTTTGATCAGCTTGGAAATTGTCTTAACAGATTCCGGATGTCTTAAGATAACTGCATCAGAACCAGCTGCAAGATCAGCTGCTGCTGTCTCAACTTCCATGTCGATTCCACGCTCGTCCTGTGGTCCCCATGCCGGCATGTCTGCTTCAGAAGCCATTGCCTCTTTAACATTCCATGTCTCAGCGGATACAGGTGTAATAATAGGCATCTGCAGCATGTTATCATTCTGGCCTAAAGCGGCACCTTTGATACGGTCCATAGTAGATACTACGTACTCATATCCATAACCAACTGCTGCACTACCGATATTCATAACGATCTTCTTTGCATCTACACCAAGCTGTGTAGTAACAACGTTAAGCTGTTTAGCAAGGTTGATATCAACGGCAGACTCAGCGCCTACGATCTGATTGTAAGCAAGACCTGCTGCTGCACCGATTGCTTTGTAGTTCTCCTCTTTCTCGGAAAGGATCAGTGCATTTCTGCCCTGAAGAGCCTCTGCAACCTTCGGAAGGAGCTCTGCATCCTTCTCAACATTCTTGCAGCCCTCTACAACCAGTGGACAGTCAACTGCATCTGCAACTTCTTTAACAACTGCGATCAGCTCATCGATAGATTTGTTAACACCGTTCGGGTCGCCGCCCTCAAGAATAAGTGCAACAAAGTCAGCACCCTCCATAGCTGCAGCTTTCTTAGCAATGTCAGCCATTGTAGTAGCGCCTTCATAGTAAGCTTTGATACCTTCAGATACGCCCTCAAGACCCATATCAGAGATCTCTACACCGATCTTCGGGCAGTTCTCTGACTCTGCGTCAAAGGAATAAAATGGGAATGTACAATCCCCACCAATTGTCACAGTCTTATCTCCGCTTCCGATTGTGACAGCATTAATCTTTGCATTGAACTTTTGTGGTTTCTGATTAAACGGCATTTTTCGTTAGCCTCCTTAAAAATAATAATTAAAAACTACAGAGCTTCTTATATTATACTACATAGCACCAGTTATTGGCAAGATGCAGCACTATATTTCTGTTAAAAAATCAACAAACTTTTTAACAGTTTACAGGAGAAAGGATGTCCGCACATCCTTTCTCCCGGATAAATTACATCATCGGATCAAGTCCGAGAGCCGGATGTCCTTTTTCTGTAAGGAATGCAACCAGTGTCTCCGGATCTTCTGCGATCGTCTCATCACCGATCATGTCTGTAAAGTTATCGATTCCGTAAAGCTCTTTTGCAGTCTTATTAAGTCTGTCAGCTACGAATTCTTTCAGCTCTTTCGGCATCCATACGATACGCTCGATACCGCCCTCAGCCTTCATGAACTTCTTGGAGGAAATGAAATGTTTACCATGTCCCATGAATCCAGGTGTCTGAACTCCACCACCTGTCATGGATGCCATCTCAGGGAATGTCATTCCAAGTGGTGTCATGCCTGCATACTCACGGTTAGCAATAACAACACCGTTGGAGAATGGCTCGATACCACAGATACACTCGAAGCATCCGCAGGAAGTCATCGGATCCTGCATGATGGAGTACAGTGTAACGTGCTCCAGAGCACCCTGGGAGAATTTCTGAACTGCCTCATCAACGTCCTCATAAGAACCAAGATTCTCATCGATCGGACGCTCTTTTGTGATGATCTGGCAAGGACCAGCCGGGTCAAGCTGATGTGTAGCTTTTGCATCCAGCCATGAAACCGCACCGCAAAGACCAAGTCTCTCAGGTGTTACTACACATACGTGGCTTGGTGCGAATGCCTGGCAAAGGATACAGCTGTAATATACGTCAACAGACTCATCTGTCAGAGTATCAAGACGCTCATCACGTTTGTCAAAGATCGGAATTGCAACCTCATGACGGATTCTTGTACACTCAGCAGGATCTGTATAGATAACAACCTCACATTTATCAACAACTGCATCGAACTCATTCTTAACAGATGCATAAAGAACTTCACCGATATGTTTGATTCTGAATCCTGCATTAAATGCGTCAATGCTGATACGGATACGCTGCATATCACGCTGTCCTGTATGGTATACACCCTCGATACAGTTGATGTAGTTGTGGAATTTACGCTCGATAACCGGCTCAAAGTCAGACTGCATATTCTTACCTGCAACTTTAACAACATATGCAATGCTGTTCTTGCTGCCGAATTCCATCTCATCTACTTCAGGTCCGATTACTGTGATCTTGTGATCCTCGATCTCAGAAGCATCGCAGGTCTGTACAAGCTCTGCACAGTCTACACGGGAGCCATCGAACTCAACCTGCATATCTTTACGACGGATGATCTCACCCTCGAATGCAGATGCAAAAGCAACCGGAATATCGATATTTGTGATCTTGATCTTAATATCACGCGCCTCAAGAGAAGTAGCGTTAAATTTGCTTACGTCCTCCTGAACGATAAGGCTCTTCGGTACACGGAAGATATTCTCTGTCTCATTTGTAACAACCGGGAATCCAAGTGCGATAGCGCCTGCACCGCATGCTACGATCACATCATCCAGAGGTTTGAATGCGTTAACAAATGCCGGTACACGATCCATTGTGTATTTCATAAGTGTTCCTGCATCTCCAGGTGTTACGTTACCGAAGATCAGCGCTGCACGGATTGCAACGGAAACTACATGAACAACAGATGTAACATCTTTTCCAAGAGGAATAACACGAACGTTGGCACCTGTCTTCATTCCGGCTTCTGCGACCTGATCAATGATTCCGCCAACAAGTGTTACCAGGATACCCTGTGCCTGATAGCTCTTTACAAGAGCAACACCCTCTTCTGTAGTAGGAGCAGCACCAAGGATAACAGCAACGCCTGGGATATCGCCTGTTACGAGCGGTACACCGAGCTCACGGATAACAGCATCACCAAGATGTCCATAGCATGGCTCTTCGTAAGGAGTTGCTCCGTCGATATATTTCAGAACCTCGATGAACTCTGCGCAGAGTGCTGTAGCAACACCGGACATGAATGCATCGTTCAGTCTTTTCTCTCTTGTCATAAGTGTTTTTACAACGCCAAGAGCTTCTTTTAATTCTTTTAATGTTGTAACTTTTGTTCCTGTTACAGCATAGTAGCAAGGAAGGCTGTAAGCGGTATTCGGGAAGCTGACAGCTTTGTCTTCGCCATACTGAGCGATCGCGCCGTCAATAGCACCCTCTGTTAAACCATATACAGCATCGTTTCCGCCGAATACTCTATCAAATAAAGTCACTGTAATACCTCCTATTTTTACAGAATTGAATTCTGATCAATTTTGTCTTTGATTTTTCTGATTTCAGCTGTTACAGTTTCACTGAAATCGTAGGGAGATTTTCCCTGACGATCAGCATCTATAACTTCTGTATTGTAGTGGATCATTCCAAGCAGATCCTCTGCCGGGATCTTACTCCGAATAAATTCCTCATCCTCCGGATTTCTTACCTTATTGGCCACGACCTTAACCTGAGAAACTCCCAGATCCTTTGCAAGACGTTTAACATTCTTATATGTCTGTACACTTCTTGCCCCTGGTTCGATCACTACAATAAATTCATCCATGCTCTCCGTGGTGCCCCGGCCCAGATGTTCCAGGCCGGCCTCCATATCCATGATCACCACATCATCTCTGTGGATCACAAGGTTATTGATCACTCTTTTAAGCATCACATGTTCAGGACAGACGCATCCGCCTCCACCTGTTTCCACAGTTCCAAGGACAAGCAGCTTTACGCCATTACAGGTTTTTCCATAAGTATCCGGAATATCGTCTACCTTTGGGTTCAGTTTATAAAACTGATTCTGGCTGTTGGCTCCGGTGCGTTCTTCTATGAGCTTACGCATTTTTGAGATTGGAACAATAGAGTCCAAGGTTTCCTCGTCAAATCCAAGGGCAAGACCCAGGTTCGCATCCGGATCCACATCCGCCGCAAGGACTTTTTTTCCCTCATCTGCGTATAGTCTTGCAAGTGTTGCTGCGAAAGTTGTCTTTCCTACTCCGCCTTTACCGGTTACTGCTATTTTCATTTTACGTCTTCCACCTTTTATAACATTTTAAAGATCGCAACGGATTAGATTCCTAATGCTGTTCTCTTCTCTTCAATTCTCTCAATCATAAGATCAACTAATTTCTCGATGTCTGTCTCTACTGTGTAAGCAGCACCTGTCCATTTTCTTGTTCCCTCTGTAAGAAGTTCGCACATTTCTGAAGAACCGGAAACATATGGATCAACGCCAAGGAATGTATCAATACCAGTACCAACTACGTAGTTACCGATGGATACAGCTTTTTCAGACATCCACTCAGGAGCACATCCTACTACAGGAAGCTGATTGATCTGAAGCCCTGCATCTTTTGCAAGTTCAGCAGCCAGGATCATCATACGGGAGATATCTACGCAGGATCCCATATGAAGTACTGGTGGGATATCAGCCAGCTCACAGACACGTTTCAGACCTGCACCGCAGAGATCTCTTGCGGATTTGTCCATCAGACCAGCTTTAGCAGCTGCCTGTGCGGAACATCCGGAAGCGATGATAATGATATCGTTTGCGATACACTTCTTCATCAGTTCGATATGTGCATAGTCAGGACGGATCTTAGGATTGTTACATCCAACCATAGCAACAGCACCACGGATAACACCGGAAGTGATGCACTCAAGTAATGGTTTGGTTGTTCCTGTTACATCAACCTGAGAGTTTGTAACACCATCAAGAACTTTAACGATCGCTTCTACTGAATAACCAACAGTAGCTTTCTGTTTCAGCTGTGGGATATGTACAAGCTCAGGTTTTCTGTTCTTGAAGTTATCGATAGCCATCTTAACGATTGCTTTTGCATTTTCTCCTGCTGTCTCAGCGTTGAATCTGATAAATTCAGAATCCGGCATCTGAGCGATCGGAGAAGTTGTAACAAATTTAGTATGGAAGCATTTGCTCAGAGGTCCTAATGCAGGGAAGATACACTGAACATCAACTACGATCGCCTCGCAGGCACCTGTCAGTACTACGTTCTCCTGCTGCAGGAAGTTACCAGCCATCGGAACACCACGACGCATAGCTACCTCGTTAGAAGTACAGCATACACCGGAAACGGTGATTCCTTTTGCTCCTACAGATTTTGCATAATCGATCATTTCTTTGCTGTCTGCATACTCACAGATCATCTCAGAAAGACTCGGATCATGTCCATGTACAACAATGTTTACGTTCTCTTCAACCATTACTCCAAGGTTAGCCTCTGTATCAAGCGGCTTCGGAGTTCCGAATAATACATCAGAGAACTCTGTTCCCATCATGGAACCGCCCCATCCATCAGCCATACCGCAGCGAATAGACTGTTTTACAAGTGCTTCCGGAAGAGAAGAACATCCCATATGAGTCATATGCAGGGAACTTGCAACCTCACGGTCGATAGCACGTGGTGCGATTTCGTTCTCGATCAGTTTTTCTTTCTGTCCTGCAGGCATTCTGTCAAGGAATCTCTGATATCCGAACGGTTTACCATATTCCATAAGACCGATCTCAGCCATCTCATGAGCCAGATCATAGATATCCTTGCCTTCTGTTTCCACGCCCCACTCTTTAGCGATGCGAAGCAGTTTCTCAGGATCTTTTACCTGATAATTTCCGCCCTCTTTTGCGCAGTACAGTGTATGGCAGATCTCACGACCATGATCGGAGTGAGTAGCTGCACCACCGGCTGTAAATTTAAGGAAGTTTCTTCCTACGATACCATGGGCATCACATCCGCAGATTCCTCTTGGAGCCTTCGGTGTAATACGACACGGTCCCATTGCACAGATACGGCAGCAAATACCCTGCTCACCGAATTTACAGTGCGGAGTCTGGTTCTTTGCACGGATCTGCCATGCATCTGCTCCTACCTTTGCACCTGTCTCGAGAAGACGGGCTGTAGCGGCTTCAAATTCCTCCACTGTAGTTAATTTGAATTCACTCATTATAGACCTCCTTTAATAGCACATCTATTTTTATTTTTATAATAAGCCCAGAGCAGGAACCCATCCCCACCCATGGGTTATTCTCTTTTTTAAAAAAAGGTTTATATTAATTATAAACCTAATTTATCAAAAATTTCAAAAGCTGCTTTTCTCATCGGATTATCCTCAGGAAGAGTAACGGTTGGTTTACCATCGCAGTCATATTCATAAACTGCTTCATCCTGTGGTACCACACCGATCAGATCGAGTCCCTGATTCCGGATCTCCTCAAGAATTCCGGAATTCAGTTCTGCTTTTGGTGCGCGATTGATAATAAGACCCACTCTGGAAGGCTTCATATCACATTCCTTAATAAGCTCTGCTATTCTTCCAACTGCCTGTACTCCTCTTCTGGAACAGTCACTTACAAGGATTGCTGTCTCCATACTTGGAAGGATTCCTCTGCTGATATGTTCCATTCCTGCTTCATTGTCCACAACAATATATGGATAATTCTTCTGGTATTTGGCAAGCTGTGCCTGAAGCAGACCGTTTACAAAGCAATAGCATCCTTTTCCCTGGGTTCTTCCCATTACAAGAAGATCGTAATCATCTTCCTCAGCAAGAGCATCCTCGAAACGTACCTCTGCATAATCTGCCTTGGACATTCCTTTGGGGATCGGGCTTTTCTCTGTCATCTCAGCATGTGCGATCTCCTCACGTACATCGCCAAGAGTTGTATCTACTTCTACGCCAAGAACCTCGTTCAGATTTGAATTGGCATCTGCATCTACCGCCAGTACAGGTCCTTTTTTCTTTTCGCAGAGATACTGGATCAGCATTCCGCATAATGTAGTTTTTCCAACGCCGCCTTTTCCGGCGACTGCAATAACATGTGCCATAAAACGGGCACCTCCTGATTTTATATCTGTTATGCCGGCGCATAAGGGAGGTGCCTGATACTGTTCTGGCACCTCCGCATCGTGCCGGAATTCTTATTTATTTCGTTGATGATTAGATAAGTGTACGAAGTCCGGATCTGTCAATGATCTCGGATACGTCTTTCCATTTGTTTAATGCATAAAGATGGATACCGTCAACACCAAGAGCGCGATACTCATCAATCTGTCTGATTGTGTATTCGATTCCTTCTTCTTTGAATCGTTTAACCTTGTCCTCATAAAACATGTCAAATGGTTTACCATCAGCATCTTTAGCGTTAAACGGATTCGGGAACAGCCAGTTTCTGGAGATCAGCCTGCAAAGCTCACTGTCCATTACACAGCCGTTACGTGAAAGAGCCATATTAATGGTAGCTGCCTGATCCAGGATCGGCATTACACCAACATCTACAGGCATTGTCACTCCAGCCTCGCGGATAGCGTCCAACCAATATTTAAACTGTTCCATATCCCAGCAAAGCTGGGTCATGATATAATCAGCACCATTGTCCTGTTTCTGTCTCAAAACAGCAATATCAGCATCCAAGCTTCTGCATGCGATATGGCCTTCCGGTGAACCGGCTACTGCGATCTCGAACTTATCGCCAAATTCATCACGGACAAATTTAACAAGGTCTGTCGCATAATTGAAGTCTCCGCAGGTTGTTGTCTCACCAAGTGGAATATCTCCGCGAAGTGCCAGCATATGGTCAACGCCATCTGCCAGATACTGTTCCAACTGCTGTCTGATTCCTTCTTTTGTGTTCTTGATCACTGTGAAGTGTGTTACAGGAACAGTTCCTGCATTCCTGATCATCTGGCATACTTCCCTGTTGGCACCGACATTTCCGCCGCCGGCACCGTATGTACAGGAAATATACTCCGGTCTATACTTCATGAGATGTTCAATGGTTCCCGGCAGGTTTGCCATACCTTTTTCTGTCTTTGGCGGAAAAAGTTCAAAGGAAAGCAGCATTTTTTCTCTCATTGCTTCAGATAATTTCATTGATCGTCCTCCACGTATTTGTATCAGTCACACTGCAGTTTCACGATGCTGTTTGCAAGATCCACCATAAGGATACTGCCTTCTACCACGCGCTCATCTCCCATGATATCTCGAAGGATCAATTTATTTCCGTCCACATCGATCCGGCTTACATTCTTAAAGATCACAGAATTATCTTCTTCCTTATATACTGTTGCAAGACACATAATCATTCCTCCAAATAAGTGGCATCATTTAACCACTATGCTGTCAAAACTATTCTGTCGGTTTTTATTTCAACTCTTCCTTAACAAGTGTAAGGGCAAGTCCAAGTCTCATATTGCCTTTCTGAAAATCTGCAACTGCCTCTTTGATCGTCTTCGCAGCTGCATCCATGTTAAGCTTCTTAAGATTGTCAGCCATCTGATCAAGTTCTGCGGCATGATGCTCGTTATGCTGCAGCATGTAGGTAAGAAGTGCTACAGTCTCATTCTTGCAGTCACCGCTCTCGCAGGAACCGCAGTGTCCATCACCGTGTGTATGACAATGGTTATCTCCTTCCGCATGGCTGTGTGTATGGCTGTGAGTCACACCGTCCTCATGGGTGTGCTCATGTGTATGTTCATGGCTGTCTGCATGTCCATGCTGAACAAGATTGCCATTCTCATCTTTGATTAAATGCATAAATACCCCTTTCCTGTATCCGCCGGGCGGACACTCTCATGACAAGAATTTATCAATTAAATTTATTATACATCTTTTCACTGTTATTATCAAGAAAATAATTATAAAATATAGCCAAAATTATATGCTGTTTTTCCTATTTTTCCAAAAACTTTGACAGTAAATTAACTCGATTGTTTCATTTTTAACGAAGTTAGTCTCTTCAAACCACAACTTATTACCCAGTCTGCGCGTCTGTCCAACTCTAAGCTTTATCACTTTTGTAATATAATTGATGTGATTCTTTCATATTTTTGTGCTATAATAGCAAAAGCATGGAAAGCAGAACATACAAGGAGGAATTATTTTGAAAGAAACTGTTTTTCTGAACAACGACAGAGAAATGCCTCTTCTGGGGCTTGGCGTATACAAGTTGCCCGATGACGTACAGGCCGAAGCAGCAGTCACTTCTGCTATTTCCGCCGGCTACCGCATGATCGATACCGCTTCTGTTTATAAAAATGAAGAAAGCGTTGGACGTGCCATTGCCAAATGCGGAGTTCCCAGAAAGGATCTTTTCATCACCAGCAAGATCTGGAACAATGCGCAGCGTCTCGGCGATGTCCAGGGAGCTTTTTCCCGTAGTCTCGACCGTCTGAAAGTCAGTTATGTAGATCTCTATCTGATACACTGGCCGGTTCCCGGCTGCTATTTGAGCACCTGGAAAGAGCTGGAATCCATTCTGGAATCTGGACGTGCTTTAAGTATCGGCGTCAGTAATTTTGATATCCGGCATCTGGAAGAGCTTCGTAAGATATCCGGGGTTATTCCTGCTGTAAACCAGATCGAGTGCCATCCTTTGTGTTACCCTGCTGAACTGATCGAATACTGCAAGGCTTTCGGTATTCAGGTACAGGCTTATGCTCCTCTGGCAAGAGGTGCATATTTTGATAATGATGTAATGTGTGTTCTGGGGACCAAATATGCCAGGACTCCTGCACAGATCGGGCTTCGCTGGGCAATACAGAAGGGAATTTCTGTCATTCCGAAATCCATCAACCCGGAACGAATCCGCAGCAATGGAAACATCTTTGACTTCAATATCGAGGATGAAGATATGGCGATCATCGATACACTGAACGAAGATCTGCATACTTCTCATGTTCCAGAAGATCTCCGTGATATTCAGTTTTAATTTCCATAATAATGCAAAAAAAGATATCTGTCAGAGTATAAGTGATCTTCTGGCAGATATCTTTTTATTTTTTCTTTTCAGTTGATACGGCGATCCTATTATTCCCAGCTTAGCATTTCACATATCGGAAACCTGGAAATATTTAACTGATCCGCTCACGCATTTTCCCACGGGAGCATGGGCGTTTCCACTTTTTTATCACGCAGCATCAGGTCCATTACTGCTTCCGCTGCTGATTTTCCTTCAAACAGTACGCGGTTCACTTCCGTTATGATAGGCATCTCCACCTCATATTTCTCCGCAAGCTCTCTTGCAGCTCTTGCAGAATAAACACCTTCCACAACCATCTGCACTTCTTTCATAGCTTCTTCCATCGTATATCCCTGGCCGATCAGATATCCGGCCTTTCGATTACGGCTATGCTTACTTGCACAAGTCACGATCAGGTCGCCGATCCCGGACAGGCCGTAAAAGGTTTCCATCTGCGCCCCCATTTTTTTACCAAGTCTTCCTATTTCCGTGATTCCCCTGGTGATCAGTGCCGCCTTGGTATTATCTCCATATCCAAGGCCGTCGGCAGTACCTGCTGCCAGTGCGATCACATTTTTCAGTGCTCCGCCAAGTTCCACCCCAAGGATATCCGGTGTTGTATACACGCGGAACACAGGGCTCATAAAAATGCTCTGAAGGTATTCCGCAGTTTCCTGTGTATGTGCGCTGATCACACAGGTTGTAGGAAGTCCGCGTCCTACTTCTTCCGCATGGCTTGGACCGGAAAGTACAGCTACATTACCCTGCGGGATTTCTTCTTCAATCACCTCGCTAAGTGTTTTCAGTGTCTTTTCCTCAATACCTTTTGCAACATTGACGATCTTCTGGTCCCTGCATACAAACGATGCCATCTTGTGTGCAGTACTCCGGATATACGGGGAAGCTACTGCCAGAACTGTTACATCCACATCCTTAAGCGCACGCTCCAGATCTGTCAGGACATCGATTTCATCCGGAAGCCGCACCCCCGGAAGCCTGTCAGGATTTTCTCTTTTTTCCCGGAGTTTCCGGGCATTCTCCGGTCTTGCTGACCAAAGAAGGACTTCATGGCCATTATTATGCAACAGGAGTGCCAGGGCTAATCCCCAGCTCCCCGAACCCAGTACGCTGATTTTTGCCATAAATCTTACCTCTTATTTTTTATTCTTACTGCTTAAAAACACCTTATTCTCTGTTCCATGAAACAGTCTTACAATGTTTGCCCTGTGTCTGTAGAACGCCATTGCTGTAAGAACTGCCATCACGATATAAAGCTCAACAGTATGCGCCTGATCCATCCCATATTTTCCCATATGTCCAAAAACCAGGACCAGGATAAAAGCCACCGCATATGCACTGAGAGAGCAAAGCGATACATAATGAGTTGTAAAGAACAGTGCAAAAAAGACAACTGCACATACAATAAATATCCGCCAGTCAAAAGCAATGATCATACCCACAGAAGCAGCAATTCCCTTTCCACCGCGAAATTCCATAGAAATCGGAAAATTGTGGCCGAGGATACATCCCAATGCTGCATAAAGGGTAAGAAGCGGAAGGATACCATTCATGGAATTTCCATAAACCATTCTCACGATCACAATAGCCAGTACACACTTCAGGCAGTCTCCCAGCAGGGTGATCGCTCCCGCTTTCTTTCCAAAAGTCCGGAAGGCATTCGTAGTACCCGCATTCCCGCTGCCATGATCTCTGATATCTGTCTTGTGGACTTTTCCAATAATATAGCCTGTCTGAAAAAGCCCGCATACATAACCGATAACAAGACAAATAATACGTTCCATACTTTTATTCCTTTTCCCCGCGCTCGCGGATGATAAATTTCAGGGAAGTTCCGGAAAATCCAAATGCATCCCTGATCTTGTTCTCCAGATATCTTACATAGGAAAAATGCATCAGTTCCTTGTCATTGACAAAGATAACAAATGTCGGCGGTTTTACCGCAACCTGTGTCATATAGAAGATCTTCAGTCTTCTTCCTCTGTCAGACGGCGGCTGCTGAAGAGCGACTGCCTCAGAAAGGATCTCATTAAGAACACCTGTCTGGATACGAAGTGTCTGATTTTCGATAACTGTATCGATATTTTCGAAAAGCTTTGGAAGTCTCTGACCTGTTTTTGCAGAGATAAAGATGATCTGTGCATATGGCATAAAGGAAAGGATCTGACGGATCTTTTCCGTATGCTTGTAGATGGTCTTGTCATTTTTCTCAATGGCATCCCATTTATTTACCGCTACGATGATACCCTTTCCTCTGTCATGAGCGATTCCCGCGATCTTAGCATCCTGCTCGGTAACACCCTCGGAAGCATCGATCACAACTACAACCACATCTGCACGCTCTACAGCTGTCACAGTACGGATAACACTGTAGCGCTCAATCTCTTCTTTTACCTTACCCTTGCGTCGAAGTCCTGCAGTATCGATAAAAATATAATCTTTTTTGTTCCAGGTAACCTTTGTGTCAATAGCATCACGTGTGGTTCCTGCAATATTGGATACGATCACACGCTCCTCTCCAAGAAGCTTGTTGATCAGAGAAGATTTTCCCACGTTCGGCTTTCCTACAATGGCGATCTTCGGAATATCATCCTGATCTTCCTCTTCACTCTTATCCGGGAACTCTTTGATCACCTCATCCAGCATGTCTCCAAGACCTTGTCTGTTAGCTGCGGAAATCGGGATCGGTTCTCCGATTCCAAGATTGTAAAACTCATATACGTCCATCATATATTTCTGGTGGCTGTCTACCTTGTTAACTACAAGACGTACCGGCTTGCCGCTGCGGCGGAGCATATCTGCCACCTTGGCATCGGAATCCACAAGACCCTGGCGGACATCTGTGATAAAAATGATCACGTCTGCCGTATCAATGGCGATCTGTGCCTGCTCTCTCATTCTTGAGAGGATGATATCGCTGCTGTCCGGCTCGATTCCGCCTGTATCGATCAGGGTAAATGTCCTGTCAAGCCATGTGACATCTGCATAAATCCTGTCACGGGTTACTCCTGGTGTATCCTTTACTATGGAAATATTGTCACCTGCCAGAGCGTTAAACAGAGTGGATTTGCCTACATTAGGCCTTCCCACTATCGCTACTACTGGTTTGCTCATAAATCTGTCTCCTTCTTGTTTGTTTATGTTCCGGAGGGTTGATCACAGCTTTCACCAGATCACGTCCTCCTGTGTCTACGATTACAATTTCTGTGTTCAGCGCTTCCGAAAGCTCTTCCAGTGTCATGTCATCCAGAAAAATCTCCTCATCACCTTTCAGCATGCTGCACGGGATCAGAATCTTCTCTCCAAGGTCAAGACCGGAAAGCTGCTCTTTCAGATCCTGCCCGGTGATCAGGCCGGACACTGTGATCTTTTCACCGAAAAAACGATTCTCGATGGTTGTGACCGGAATCTGCACATTGGGATATTTCTTCTGGATCTCTTTAATATAGCGTGCGATAAAAGGCGCTGCCAGTTTTCCTGTGGCGATCCTGCCTGTCACCTTACGGTCGTCACCGGAAAGCCCCTCCAGCGTTTCTTTTACTTCCGTTTCCAGAAGTCTGAGCATTCCCACGCCATTCTCAAGCTGCAGATATCCATCATATTCATCCTCACAGGGAAGCTCCCTGTCTGCCAGAATATACCATTCGTCTGAAGCATGGATAAAATGGATCCCATATTTCTCCATCATGATCTTCTGCCAGCGTTCGATCTGCCCCAGGACTTTTTCAGCATCTTCCTTATTAAAAGGTTCCAGAGGATAGAGACCTTCTCTGTATTTGGTAAGTCCTACCGGTACAACAGAAACGCTCTGAAGGACCGGCGCATAAGCGGAAAGCTTTTCGAGGCTGTATTCCAGCTCGTCTCCGTCATTGACACCCTTACACAGTACGATCTGTCCATTCATGGTGATTCCTGCATTGTACAGCATATCCACCTTATCCAGAGCCTTTCCTGCAAAACGGTTATGCAGCATTTTACACCGGAGTTCCGGATTCATTGCCTGGAACGAAATGTTGATCGGTTCCAGATGATAGCGGATCACACGCTCAATATCCTTCTCGCTCATATTGGTAAGCGTAACATAATTTCCCTGAAGAAAGGAAAGCCTGGAATCATCATCCTTAAAATACAGCGTCTCACGCATACCTGGAGGCATCTGGTCAATAAAACAGAACATACACTTATTTGAACAGGAGCGATAGTCATCCATCAGTCCTCCGTTCTCAAATTCTATTCCAAGGTCTTCCTCATATTCCTTCTCTACCTCCAGCTCCCACTCTTCACCATCAGGCTTCTCTACCAGAAGCACCACGAGCTCTTCATTCATGAGATACCGGTAATCGAAGACATCTTCCACAGGCTGTCCGTTTACAGACACAAGTCTGTCTCCCGGCTCCAGCCCCAGCTCCTCGGCAATACTGTCGGGCAGCACCCTGGAAATCATATGCTTTCTTAATTTCATCATTATCTCCCTTTTCTATCCCGTATATAATAACAACTTTGCTCTTAAAAATCAACACTTTGAGAAAACACCTTGACTGACACGTGGGTCTGATGTTATAAATAGACTGAGAATTTTTAATGACATACACTTAGGAGGAATATTATGCCAAACATAGAATTGCTGGAAAAGTCTATGCCTGTTGCCCCGATCCGAATCGCCGCACTTGCCGGATGTCGCGAACTGGCCGAGGAGGTTGACAAAAAGCTGGTTAAATTCCGTAAAGAACTTGTAGCCGCCAAGAAATCTACCATCATCCCACAGGGATATGCAGAAAAATCTTTCCTTGTAGATTGCGAATGCCCACGTTTCGGAACCGGTGAGGGTAAGGGTTACATCAAGGAATCTGTCCGCGGAACAGACCTTTATATCATGGTAGATGTGACCAATTACAGCCTTACTTACAGCGTATGCGGTCATGAGAACCACATGTCTCCGGATGACCATTACCAGGATCTGAAGAGAATCATCTCCGCAGCCACCGGTAAAGCACACCGCATCAACGTTATCATGCCATTTCTTTACGAGGGACGTCAGCACAGACGCACCAAGAGAGAATCTCTTGACTGTGCACTTGCACTTCGCGAGTTAAGTGCCATGGGTGTTTCCAACATCATTACTTTTGATGCTCATGACCCACGTGTACAGAACTCTATTCCGCTGAAGGGCTTTGATAACTTTTTCCCCACATACCAGTTCCTGAAAGCACTGGTCAAAAATGTCCCTGATTTCAAGCTTGATAATGATCATCTCATGATCATCAGCCCGGATGAAGGTGCCATGTCCCGTGCTGTATACTTCTCCAATATCCTTGGAGTCGATATGGGTATGTTCTACAAACGCCGTGATTACTCCACCGTTGTCAACGGAAAGAACCCGATCGTTGCTCACGAATTCCTCGGAGATTCCGTAGAGGGCAAAGACGTTGTCATCATCGACGATATGATCTCTTCTGGAGAAAGTATGCTGGATGTTGCCCGTCAGCTCAAAGAGCGTAAAGCCGGACGTGTATTCGTCTGCACAACCTACGGTCTGTTTACAGATGGCGTAGCCAAATTTGATGAATATTACGAAAAAGGCTGGCTGGACAGAGTCATCACAACCAACCTTAACTATCGTATTCCTGAGCTTCTTGATCGTCCATACTATATCGAAGCAAACATGAGCAAATATCTTGCAAGTATCATCGATATCATCAATCATGATGTATCTGTCGAGAAGGTTCGTTCCAGCAACGAAAAGATCATGGATCTCATGAAAAAAGTCAACGAACAGTAATAAATGCTCCCAGGTTTCCACGTTTCCCGTGAGAAGCCCTGTGTGAGTAAAGAAAGAGCGGATTACAGCAGGTGCAGATGCCCGGCATTGAGATCCGCTCTTCTTTTATGCCTGCATCCAGAAAGATCCTTCGGTTCGCCTCCCACAGATTCAGCTGGTATTTCCCATCTGGTTTTCTGTAAAAAAGCACATCCCAGTATTTTTCTTCAAACGCCTCTCTAAACTGATCGATCACATCTTCACTAACTTCATAGCAATCCTGACAGATAGAAGGACCAATGGCTGCATAAAGCTCTGAAGGATCTGTCTGAAATTCCTCAGTCATCTTCTCCACCGTCACTTTTCCGATCTTTCCTACAGTACCTCTCCAGCCGGAATGAGATAATCCCACAGCTCTATGTACCGGATCTATAAAGAAAAGTGGTACACAGTCCGCATAAAACGTTGCCAGCACCAGTCCCGACACATTGGTGATCATTCCATCCACATCTGTATAAGGTCTTGGTTTTGTGATCCCATTTCCTCTGTCTTCTTCCGTGACCACACGTACATTGGTGGTGTGTGTCTGATCAGAGGTTACGATATCTTCCATGGAAAATCCCATAGCAGCAGAAAGTCTGCGGTAATTTTCCCGCACCGCAGACTCTTCATCCCCTCTTGTGAAGCTTAAGTTCATAGATTCATAAATCCCCTGGCTTACTCCTCCCAGGCGGGTACTGAAGCCATGTACGATCCCGGGAAGTTTCTCAAAAGCAGGATATGTAAGCCAGGTAACCTTGTTCTTCTGATTTACATTCATTAGCTGTTTATCTTTATACCATTTTATTTTCATCTTATGTGACCAGTCCTTTCAACTGCAAAAATCAAAAGCATTTTTTATCCAGTGGATGTTCTCTCCATCAATTCCTACTACGTCAAAACGGCAGGGAGGCAACTCCCGGTATCCATGTGCAATCAGATAAAACATTGCCACTTTGCTGATGATCCTCTGTTTTTCTCTCCCTACCGCTGAAAAAGGACTTCCACTCTTTCCGTTCTTTCTGTATTTCACTTCAATAAACACCAGATATCTTCCATCCTGTGCAACAAGATCGATCTCACCACTTCGGCAGCGAAAATTTCTTTCCTTGATCTGTAGCCCCTTTTCTTCCAGGAACGCTGCAGCAATTCCTTCATAATAGCTGCCCTTCTGTCTTCTATTTTCCTTCAGATAAACAAAACCTTTCTGTTTTTGATGTCGGTATCTTAAGTATTTTTATACAAAATGTGTGATAAACGTTTTTCTATGTATCGGACTTGGTCCATATTTCTTCAATGCTTCAATATGCGCTGCAGAACCATATCCTTTATTGGAGGCAAATCCATATTCCGGAAGAACCTTATCATATTCTTCCATCATCCGGTCTCTGGTCACTTTGGCAACAATACTTGCTGCCGCAATGGATACACTTTTTGCATCACCTTTGATGATGGGTACCTGCGGAATCTGGATTTCCGGTATGGTAACCGCATCGTTCAAAAGCAGCTGCGGCTGTACAGAAAGCCTGCTCACTGCCTGACGCATTGCCTCATAAGTTGCCTGCAGGATATTGATCTCATCAATCCTCTCCGGGCTGGCCATTCCGATTCCAACAGAAACTGCCCCCTCCAGGATCACATCGTACAATTCTTCTCTCTTCTTAGCTGTAAGCTTCTTAGAATCATTCAGCCATAAAATATCGCAGTCTTTCGGAAGGATCACCGCACAGGCGACTACCGGTCCGGCAAGAGGGCCTCTTCCTACCTCATCGATCCCGCAAAGATATCCAAGATGCTCATATTCATGTTCATATTTCTTCATGCTCTCTGTACGTACACGCTCATCCTCCAGAGCCTGAAGCTTTTTGTGATACTGCTGGATCAGTTTCTGTACACCGCTTCTCTCATCATTTTCATAATGACGAAAAAGGGCGTTATATTCGCCCTCCTTCGCTGACGCAAAACGCGCCTTGATATCTTTCATTGTTTCCATTACGCTTCCTCCGGTCCTTTTGGAAACTCCAGAGTCACTTTTCCCAGTTTTCCGGAACGAAATTCTTCCAGCAAAAGGCGGGATGCTTTCTCATAATCAAGCTCTTCGCCCTTTTTCAGACATCCTCTTGCTTTCGCAACTGCAGTAAGGATATCCAGCGATTTCAGCTCTTCTTCTACATTGTATCTCTCTCTGATCGCTGCCGGATAAAACTCCTGCAGATATCCGATCAGACCCAGGGCAAGTTCTTCGATGTTCAGAATATCGTCCTTGATCGAACCGATATAGGCAAGACGCATTCCAACTTCCTGATCTTCAAATTTCGGCCAGAGAATTCCAGGGGTATCCAGAAGCTCCACACTTTTATTCAGACGTATCCACTGTTTTCCTTTTGTAACTCCTGGTTTATTACCGGTCTTGGCACAGGCTTTTCCTGCAAAGGTATTGATAAATGTTGATTTTCCAACATTAGGGATTCCTGCAACCATCGCACGTACCGGACGGTTTTTGATTCCTCGTCTCCGGTCTCTCTCTGTCTTTTCCTTACATGCCTCTGTGATTGCCGCAGAAACGGCCTTCATAGATCCCTTATTGCGGGAATCAATACTTACCGCATAGATTCCTTTTTCTTTGAAATATTCCATCCAGGCACGGTTCTGTCTCTCATCGGCAAGATCTGCTTTGTTGAGAAGGATCATACGCGCCTTGTTTTTTCCCAGCTCATCAATATCCGGATTTCGGCTGGAAAGAGGAACTCTTGCATCTACAAGCTCAATGATCAGATCGATCAGCTTGATATCTTCCTGCATCTGACGCTTCGCCTTCGTCATATGGCCTGGATACCACTGTACGTTCATAATTCACCTCATTTATCTATACTTTAATCTGTTTACTTTGATCTATTTTATAAAACCTATTTTATTTTTCGGAGAGACTGTAAACCAAACTTTCCCGACAATGTACTTCTTACTGATATTTCCGATATCGCTGAAGCGGCTGTCCTCACTGTTATTGCGATTATCACCAAGGACAAAATATTCCCCGCTTTCCAGAGTTATAGCACTATTTGCAAGTCCTCCATCTGTCATATCCTGATAAGCTCCGTTTTCTTCATAAACCTTGCCGTTGATATAGATCTTCCCGTCTTTAACCTGAACAGTCTCCCCGGGAAGGCCGATCACACGTCGGATATGCAGGGCTGCCGAGTCACTGGCGCTTGTTTTAAAAACGATCACATCTCCACGTTTTGGTGAACTGACCTTATATAAAGCCCTGTTTACAAAAAACTTTTCACTTACAGAATACGTGGGTTCCATGGCACTTTCCTGCAATGTCACAGTCTGAAATGCAGAGATTGCAACCAGC